>JAILNW010000088.1 GCA_024691145.1 Lachnospiraceae bacterium | reverse complement strand
GAAGAACATAAGGTTTTATGCTAGAATTATATCTAATAAACATGATTTTTCATTGGAGGAAGTTATAATGCATGATATTAAAGAAATTCCAGCATGGGACCGACTTTTAAAGAGAATTTTGTGGGAACAGATTGGAGAACTTAAAGGAAAAAAGATTTTGGATTTTGGAAGTGGACAGGGAATTACAGCTGATTATTTTGCAAAAAATAATGAAGTAATTGCTATAGAACCTTCAGAAGAAATGATTGAAAATGCATGGCGTGATAATGATTATGTTCAGGTTACAGGCAATATAACTGCTGTTAAGGAATATGGGAATGAAGAATTTGATGTGATTTTTTGCCATAATGTATTAGAGTATATAGATGATAAACAGCTTGTTTTAAAAGAATTATCAAGAGTATTAAAAAAGAATGGCACACTTTCCATTGTAAAACATAACAGGATTGGAAGAATAATGCAAATGGCTGTACTTTTAAATGATATTGATAAAGCCAATGCAATGCTTGATGGAAAAAATTTTGCAGCATCAAAATATGGGGAAATCAAATACTATGATGATGATTGTATAATAAAATGGTGTCCTGAGTTAAGAATAAAAGAATGCCTTGGAATTCGTACTTTTTGGGATTTGCAACAAAATCAGGATATGCACGGTGATGAGAATTGGCAGATGAACATGAAAGAACTTGAACAAAGATGTTCCAGCATTGAAGAATTTAAAAGCGTAGCTTTCTTTCATCATTTGCTGTTAGGTAAATAACTATTATAATCAGTCATAATTAATTGTAGGATTGTTTATTAAGAGAAGAGATAATTTAATGATAATCTGTTGGATTGTAAAGATTTGGTTTTTTTTGACGATATACATATTGACCATGATAGTGTCTGTTTTTCAAATGCTTAGATTTGAAAGTAGACACTGTTTTTCTGCATATATCAATTTAATCAATTGAAATATTAGGAAGAGAGGAAAATGACATGAAGTTTAACGAAAAAGCATTTTGCAATAAAGTGGCAGTGATATGTCACACTATCACATGCAGTTTGTTGTTTGCTGCATATTTACTTGAAGTAATAAAGGGAGCAAGAAGTATAGGTTATTTTGCTATTATAGCACTGTTATGTGTGGTACCAGTTATAGTGGAATGGGTATTATACAAAAAAAGCCCGGAAAGTGTTATCATACGTTATATAATGGCATCTACATATGTAGTGATGTATATATTTGCAGTTTTTACTACAAACAGTTTTTCAACATATACATATATATTTCCGTTATTAATTGGAATAACTGTTTATTCTGATGCAATATATGGTGCGGTTATTGCCGTTATCAGTGTATTGTGTAATATTATATATGTCGCACATCATTTTCTTACAACAGGATATGCAAAGAGCGAGATTCCGGATTTAGAGATTCGTATAATTGTTCTTATAATTGTAAGTATGTTTTTGTATATGGCCATGTCTGCAAATAAGAAAATCGGTGCTGAGAGAATGAAGGAGATTAATTCTAATCATGAAAAAATAGAAAAAATGATGTCAGATTTGTTTGAAACATCAGATGGGATGACGGGAGACATAGCTACAATTACCGACAGGATGAGTATGCTTGGAGAGTCGGTTAAACATATAAGTAACGCAATGCAACAATTAAGCGATGAAAATAATGAAACTGTTGATTCGATACAGACACAGATGAACCAGACAGAAAAAATTCAGAGTCATATTGTAAACGTCAGGGAAAATACTCAAATTATTGAAACTAACATGTCAGAAACTGTCAGCGTCGTGTTAGAGGGTAAAAAACAGATGGAAATACTTGCAGACAATGCTGAAAAATCGCTTAATGCAAGCAATCATGTTAATAGCAAGATGAGAGAATTAAATGAATATACGCAAAAGATGAACTCTATTATTGAGACAATCACAAGTATAACTGCAAGTACAGGAATGCTTGCTTTAAACGCAAGTATTGAAGCTGCCAGAGCAGGCGAGGCAGGCAGAGGTTTTGCAGTTGTTGCGGAACAGATTTCACAGCTTGCAAATCAGACCAAAAAAGCAACCGTAGATATTACTAATCTCATAGATGGTATTAATAATGAGCTTGAAAATGTGTCAAAAGCAGTTGATATAGTTACAGATAATATTGAAAATAATGTGGAAAGCACAAAGATGGTTACACAGAATTTTGCGGAGATTGAGCAGAGTTCAGAGAAAGTAAAAACTCAGGTTACTGAGCTTACTGCTACTGTGGAATCACTGGAACAGGCAAATGTGGAAATTGTTGATAAAATCCAGAATATCTCAGCCATCACTGAAGAAGTATCAGCTCATTCAAATGAAACACTTAATGATTGTGAGAAAAACAGTGAGATGGTAGATGAAATCGAACAAGTGGTTGAAAGCTTAAATAAACAGGCAGGTAAATTAAAAGCAATTAGATAAAATACTATAAAATTACAAGATATTTTAAATGGACAGATGCAGAGAGGAAATAAAAAAATGAAAGTAGGAATAGCAGCCTGTTCTAATGGAATTGGGATTAATAGAAAGCCAGAAATAGATGAACTTATAAGTACTTTGAATATGCTGAATGTAGAAACAGTACTTGCACCGCATATATATTCTGAAATTGAAGAATATAGCGGAACTGACAAGGAACGAGCAGAGGACTTATGTTCATTTTATAAAGATGATTCAATAGATGCAATATATGATATATCTGGTGGAGATCTTGCAAATGGAGTACTAAGATTTCTTGATTATGATTTAATAAAAAATCATAACAAAATGCTTTGGGGATATAGCGATTTAACTACAGTTTTAAATGCTATATATACTGTTACAGGAAATGCAGGAATGCTTTATCAGATAAGAAATATTATTGGAAAGTGTAAGGATATACAGAAAAAGAGATTCTGTGATTATATAAATGGAGTAAATAATGAATTAGTAACTCCAGAATATGATTTCTTACAAGGTAACTCTATCAAAGGAATTGTTGTTGGAGGAAATATAAGATGCTTTTGCAAGCTTACTGGAACCAGATATTTTCCTGATATGAATGGAAAGATACTTTTATTGGAGGCATTTAGCGGAGATATAGGAAAGTTAGCTACAATGTTTAATCAGCTTGATGATATGGGAGTATTTACAAAAGTATCAGGTATAATACTTGGAACATTTACACAGTACGAAAGAGAAGAACATGTATTATCTGTTTATGATTTACTAAAAATGCATATAAATAATGAAGTACCTGTAGCAAAAACTAAGGATATAGGTCATGGACAGGATGCTAAGGGTATTATTATTGGGAAGGAATTAAGTATAAGTAAAATTAATTTGTGATAATTTATTATACTACAGGTTTAATGCGTACTCCAATTTAATGTGATACAATAAGTTTATCAAGGAAGATTGGAGTGATTATTATATGAGTTTTTATGGTAACAAATTGCAGGATGAAAGAGAAGCAAAAAAACAAAAGAAAGAGATGGTTAAGGAAATTCTTGCTGGAATTGATCAAAAGTACGAAACAAAAGCAGGAAAGATAAAACTGCTTTTGGATTTGCATGAGATATTAGAGGAAAAGGGATATACGTCACATGAAAAACTTGTAGATGCTGAACGTAAAGCAACAACATTGTGGATAAGTATTTTGACACAAAGCATGTTTAGTGAGTATATTACACAGGGACAGATGTTATCACTTGTTGAAGACGATATTCTAGAAGAGTGGGACATAAGTAATCTTCTTAACGAAAAATATAATGATCATCGAGATTACGAGTGGTATAGCGAGGACTTTTTAGGATGTGACCAATCAGATGAAACGATACTTCGTATTGATGATATTCTTGAGATTGCAGAGCCTCAATTTAAGGAATTATTGGGAATAGCAATTTAAAAAAAATTTGAAGTAATAAAAGGTTAAGAGAAATATGTGCTAATTACTTCTTGTGGGAGTAAGTTAGCACATATTTTTTATTAAACTATACAAGAGATAATATAAAATTGTATAGATAGGTAGTTTTTTATTGACTTTTTAAGATAAAGAAGTTATACTGAAATTACTAAACTATACAACAATGTGTAAAAAAGTGAATAATATAATAAAGAGGGTGAAAGTATGGACAATGAGATAAAAAAGGTTTTTGAAAAATATGGTGGAATAATGAGAACATCTGAACTAAAAGAAGAAGGATATTATTATAAAAAAATTCGTAAACTAATTGATAATTGTGAAATTGAGCAAATTAGGCGTGGATATTATCAATATTGTGGTGAAAATTCATATTCCGATATTCCAACGATAACAACACTTTTTCCTGATGGGGTAATATGTATGGAAAGTGCTCTTGATTATTATGGATATATTGATAGAAACCCTGCAGCATGGCATATTGCTGTTGATAAGAAAACAACAAGAACCAGATTTTATATAGAATATCCAATAATAAAACCACATTTTTTGATAAGTGAACGATATGTAGTTGGAATTGAAGAGGGGATAATTGATGGAAAAAGTATAAAAGTGTACGATAGAGAACGCACTATATGTGATATATTGCTTCATAGAAACAAGGTAGATGCCGAGGTGTTTAACATGGCAATAAGAAGATATATTAGTGATTCAAATAAAGTAGAAGCAAGATTAATGAAATATGCAAAGTTACTTCATGTAGAAAAAAAGGTAAAGGAGGTACTAGGAGTATGGCTATAAAAAATATGGCTGCCTCAGTTTTAACTAGATTAAAGAGCCAATCAAAAGAAGAAAAAATTCCTTTTCAGATAGTTCTTCAGCTATTTGCCCAAGAAGAGTTTCTGAGAAAACTTTCACTTTCCAAATATACAAAAAATATGATATTAAAAGGTGGAATGTTTATCTATACAATAACCGAGTTTAATTCTAGACCAACAAGAGATATTGATTTTATGGTTAGAAATTTAAATGGTAGTATTGAAAATATAGAAAAAAATATGAGGGAAATTTGCACAATAAATACAGGAAATGAATTTATAAGCTTGGAGGTATCGGGAACAGAACAGATTACGTTGGATAAAAAGTATCCAGGAGTAAAGACGATATTTATGGGAAGGATAGAAAAAGTAAGGATACCTTTTTCCATAGATGTTGGTATAGATGATGTAATTGTTCCAAAACCAATAAAAAGAAAAATTATTACAAGATTGCCGGATTTTAAATCACCAGAGATATATACATATTCAGTTGAAAGCACTATTGCTGAGAAATTTGATGCAATCGTACAAAGAATGGAAACTACTAGTAGAATGAAGGATTTTTATGATATATACTATTTGTCAAATATATTTGATTTTAGAGGAACAATTCTTATGGAAGCTATAAATAGTACATTTAAACATAGAAAAAGAGAAATAGTAGCTGATGTTTTTGAAGACATATATAGGTTTAAAGATAATAAATTTTTGAAAATGCAATGGAATGCATTTGAACCAGCAAAACAGGATTCTCTTTCGTTTGAGGACGTTTTAATAAGACTAAAGATATTTATCGAACCAATTTACAGAAGTATATTAAGTATAGATAAATTTGAAAAGGTATGGGATTGTCAAAAACATCAATGGTTATAGTGGAGATGATAATATGCAAGGAATTTCCATGCAATAAAGTCAATAACCACCACTTAGAGTTGCTCTGCAACTCATGAAGTGGGGGCTTGGAAGAGAAATCTTTCAAGCTCGATTGATTAGCCAGAATGAGTAAGTCTTTGCGAACAACAAAGATACTATTGTTCACAGAGGAGTCGAAAGACGAAATCTACGTTATCAGCGAAGATATAGGTACCATGGAATGCTCCACAAGTTCCATGCTCTACGGTCTGTGGTTAAACATCTCTGAGGGTAGGAGAAGTGTTGCAGATATATATAACCGCTGTATTACTCAAAAGGTGATTGCCTGCCGTAATGATATCGCTGAAATTCAGTTTCAGCATATCAGACTATGACAAGTCATAACATTGGCGATGTGGAAAAACCCCCGCAAGGGTGAGAATCACAGATGGACTGCATTCCTGCAGTTCACTGTGCAGGTGAAGACCAGCGGCGAAAGCCGCAAAAAAGAAAGGAGGACATTAGCAATGTTTGATGTTAGTGTAATCGATTTATCCGGTCAGTTGCTGATGTCGACTTCCCGGGTAAAAGCGAGGAAGTTACTGAAAACCGGAAAAGCGATTATATTCAGCTATTTGCCGTTTGCCATTCAGCTGAATTATACAGTAAGCAATCCCGTTGTTCAGGAGATTGAGGTCTGTATGGATACAGGCTCTGAACACATCGGTATCTCAGTCAAAAGCGAAAAGCATGAGTTTCTACATCTGCAGGCTGATA
>JAILNW010000084.1 GCA_024691145.1 Lachnospiraceae bacterium | reverse complement strand
TAATCCCTTATTTAGGATTAGTACTAGGATATTACTTCTTTATGAAGAAGAAAAAACCATATGGTGGAAGAAATCAGTTATTATTTATGATAGTAAGATGTATACTGGGAATGCTGATTATATTTTCTTTAAGTGGAATTCATTTTACTTTAAAGAATAAGATGACAACTACAGTATTTCTTGTTGATATGTCTGACAGTGCTAAAGCATATGAGAAAAATGTTACTGAGTACTTAAGAAAAACTTTAAAGGACAAGCCAGAGGATAACCAGGCTGGAATTGTTGCATTTGGAATGGATACGGCTACAGAACAGTTAATAAGCGTTGCTAATTCATTTACAGAATTTAAGGCAAAACCAATAAGTTCTGCAACTAATATTGAGTCAGCAATTGATTATGCAATTGCAATAATGCCTAAAAAAACATCCAAAAGAATTGTGGTTATTACAGACGGACAGGAAAATATAGGTGATGTTTATAATATTGAGCCACTTATTAAGAAAAATGATATAGAGCTTAATTTTATAGTTCTTGAAAATGAGGAAGCTCAGGAAGTATATGTAAGTAACCTTGAGGTTCCTGATAAAATTAATGTTGGAGAGACATTTAATATTAAAGTTACTGTTGAAAGTAACGTAAGTGAAGAGATTACCTTGTACCTTTATTCAGGAAGAACAGTAAGAGGAACCCAGAAGGTTAAAGTGCAGACAGGTACCAACACATTTGTTTTCAAAGATGTTCAGGAAGATGTAGGTTTAAAGAACTATAAAGTACGTATAGAGGCTGATAAGGACAGCATTTCCATGAATAATGAGTTTGTGGCATATGCAATGGTTGATACCCAGCCCAGAATGCTCGTGGTTGAAGGAAAAGATGGCAACAGCGCTGAGTTTGTAAAACTTCTTGACAGTATGGGAATTAATTATACTGTTCGAGGACCTAAGGGTGTGCCTACAAGCATTAATGAAATGAATGAGTTTAAAACTATTTGTCTTGTTAATGTTCATGCAGACGACCTTATGAAGGAATTTAAGGACAATATAGAGAACTATGTTAAAAACTATGGGGGTTCATTAATTGCAACTGGTGGTGATTCAAGTTTTGCACTTGGACAGTACAGGGGCACACAGCTTGAAAAAGTACTTCCTGTAGATATGGATATTAAGGGAGAAAAAGAGATTCCAAAGATGGCTATGGCGATGGTTATCGACCATTCAGGAAGTATGAGTGCAGATGATTTTGGCCAGATGTCAAAACTTACTCTTGCAAAGAATGCTGCTATAGAGGCTCTTAATACTTTAAGAGAAACTGATGAAATCGGTGTTATGCAGTTTGATGATACATGTAAATGGGTTGTTGAATTGCAAAATGCAAAGGATAAAAAGACTCTTGAAGAATATATATCAGGAATACCTCTTGGCGGAGGAACAAATATTTATGGTGCCTTTAGAAGAGCCGTTGATGATGTCAGTGAATCTGATGCAAAGATTAAGCACATAATATTACTTACTGATGGCCAGGATTATTTTACTGATTATGATGATATAATTGCTGATGCATTAGATGAAGGAATTACCGTATCAACAGTAGCTGTTGGAGGAGATGCTAATAATGATCTTCTTAACAGCATAGCAGAAAGATGTGACGGAAGAGCATATGTTACAAATGCAAAGACAGATATTCCAAGAATATTTGCTCAGGAGGTTTTCCTTTCAAGTGGTGAATATCTTGTAAACAGAGAGTTTTATCCGGTTGTATCGGATTATTCAAATATTATCGAAGAATTTTCAAACAGTCAGGTACCTAGTTTATTAGGATACGTTAATTCTTCAGCAAAGGATAATGCCAAGGTTTTATTAGAATCAGATGAACATGATCCTATACTTTCTGTTATGCAGTGCGGACTTGGAAGAACTGTAGCATTTAACAGCGATGTAATGAACATATGGACTGCAAATTATGCAGGAACAGAAGTTTACCAGCAGTTATGGAATAATATTATTAGCTGGTCAATGGCTGAGTTTACAAGTGAAGATACTGGAGTAAGCATTAGGGAAAATTCAGGAAAGCTTAATATAACATATAACACCGAATCATTTGATATTAATTCTGATGTAATAGCAACAATAACAGATGAAGAGGGTAATGTTAAAGAGAAGAAGTTAAGTATTAATAAGCCAGGTGAGTATGTGGCTGAGATAGATGCTTATAATACAGGTATTTACACAATCAATATAAAGGAAGAACTTGATGGTGAATTAACAAGCGCCATAAATACCAACGCCACTATACAGTATTCTAAAGAGTACAGAGTATTTGAGTATTCGGATGATTTTAAGAATAAGATATCAAATATGAAGGCTAATTCTCTTACTCTTAAGGATAATGTATTTAAAACAAAACTTAAGCAAAACAGAGATATTATTGATATAAGTGATATTTGTTTAATAATAGCTGTAATTCTTTTTGCAATAGATATATTATTCAGAAGACTTCAGCTTCAGAAGTATATGATTTCCCTTGCTTCTAATTATGTGGACACTATTAGTACTAACAAAGAAGCAAGAAAACTTAAGGAAAAGGAAAAATTACAAAAGAAGCAGAAGGAAGAGGAAGAAAAGCTTAAAGAACTTAAGAAGGCTGCAAAGGCAGATAAGAAAGCCACTAAAAAATATGAGGAAGCTAAGCTTAAGGCTAAGGATTCTTTCAATAAAAACAATACACAGCGTCTTGATACAAAGGCTCTGTTAGATAGAAAAAATAAACGATATTAAGTCTGAAAAAACGTAATATTTATTGTTAAGATGAGTCGTTAAAATGCCGATATAATACAAAATATAATCTTATGTAGATTGTGTTTTATAAGGATATCAGGATATTTCACAAGGAGGTGAGTATTATGTCGGTAATTAATGGTGTCAATCAGTCTTTTAACGGAATAAAGACTGATGGTGACAAAAAGACCAGCAAATCGGGCAGTGATTCAAAAAAATCAAGTGACAGCACAAAGGCGGCTACATTTGAAAAGTCTGAAGGCACTGCAAAGCAGGCAACTTATAAGATTAATAAGATGAGCGCAAAAGAAAGAGATGCCATGGTCTCCCAGCTTAAAGCTGATGCCGAAAGCAGGCAGAAGAGTTTTCTTGATATAGTTAATAAAACCATTAACGGTCAGGGAAAGACTTATGCAATTGCCATGGACAGCGATGAGATGTGGCAAAAAATCGCAAGCGGTGATTTTGAAGTTGATCCAGAAACTCGGGCTAAGGCTAAAGAGGATATTGCCGAAGATGGATACTGGGGTGTTAATCAGACCGCCCAGAGGTTATTTGATTTTGCCAGTGCATTAGCGGGAGACGACGAAAACAAGATGAAAGAAATGCAGGATGCCATGATGAAGGGATTTAAAGAAGCTACCAAATCATGGGGCAAGAGTCTTCCTGAAATTTCACAACAGACTCTTGACAAGGCTAACCAGCTATTTGAGGATTATTACAAATCTAAAACATAAAAAAATAAAGAAAATGTGGTCTCAAATCCATATGTTGGGTAAGAGACCACTTTCCCTTTATGTCTATAGCATAATAAATGCCAATGCAAAGAATACAATAAATAATATATATGATTTATTATCTCCATTATCAGTGGTACGTTCAGCAGCTTCCTTTAGTGATGAGTGAGTAATAAAATCCATAATATTATCATCCTTTCTTTATAAAATTTTTTGTTGCTTTCACAGTATATACTATAAATGTAATAAGACTAAGTGATATAACTGCTCCAGATGTGCCTATTGAATAAATTAAATGTTCTGTGCTATTTAAATTGAATATATTTTTTACATTTTCATTAATTGATAGCAATTGAACTAGTGTAAAGTATTTCATTTTTTCAGTAATTACTACGCTAGACAGTATTGGTACAATAAGTACGGTAAAACATACTATAATCGAGGTAACAGTTTTTTTTGATTTTGATGCAATAATTAAAACTATGTTAGTTATTGCAAGATAGCCTAAAAACTTTATGATATACATAATAATCAAATACTGTGATATTGTAATGTCCCATTTAATCCATGAATATGCTTTAAGATTATTAAGTTGTGCCTTGCAAACTGAAAAGCAATCATTGTTTGAAAGGTATATGAATTTTTTCAGGTTAATAAATAAAAAACATATAAAACTAAGAATGTATGCATATCGTCTTTTGGCATTTTGAAGACTTAATCTTCCTTTGTAAGTAGAAGCAAGAATATCTTTTGCACCATTTTCATGTTCGTACGAGAATATGCCTCCAACGCCAAGCAAGATTAATAATGTATAAAACAATAAATCTATCATTTCTGATTTAAAATTATCGCCACTTATGGTTGCATTATAGTAACCATCGTAGAAGAAATAACCATCAATATCAACTACATATTTTAAGTTTTCGACAACATAATTATATATTCCTGGGTATTTTGTCATTTGTTGGTATTGTATCATTTTTTTCAGAGTATCTTCATCTGTTATTTTTTC
>JAILNW010000364.1 GCA_024691145.1 Lachnospiraceae bacterium | reverse complement strand
CCTCTCTTATTACATTCAGCAACAAGTTTTTCAAAATCTGCCATAGTTCCAAACTGTGGATCTATATCCATATAATTAGTAGTATGATATTTATGATATTCCTTCGCTTCAAAAATAGGTGTAAGCCATATTCCACTAAAGCCCATATCCTTTATGTAATCAAGTTTAGAAGTAATTCCATTAAGATCGCCTACTCCATCTCCATTACTGTCACAATATGAATATACAAATATCTGATAATAATTTCCATATTTATCAGCTGGAACATTCTCTTTTAAATCATATTCATACTTATCAGCACTTTTCTCAAGTTCAACTAATTCAGCCATCTTAGCATAAAAAGCCTCTTTTTCTTCAGCTGATGCCCAAGGATCCAATGTTGGCATTGCTGTTCCTTCAGGCTTTGCAGTTGCATTTGTATCATTATCTCCTTTATCCTTTGTACATCCTGTAAATGCCAAAACAGAAGCAATACACATAACCATTGCTAATGATGCATATTTTAAACTCTTAATTTTCATTATAATACTCCATTCTGCCCAAAAATGGCTATAAATTGTATATCTACAAGTTTCATGTTACTGTTAATGAAAATATTCAGTAACCAGTATATAAATCAAGCCAAGATGTCTACAGCCATAATGCTGACACCGACATCTTGGCTTTAATATATCCATTATGCCTAATAATAATTATATAAATTATTAACGTACATATTAACCCTTAACAGAACCAGACAAACCTTCTGTATAACACTTCTGCATTGATAAGAATACAGCAGCAAGTGGTATAGAAACTACAACTGCACCAGCACAGAACTGTGTATACATCTTCTGAGCATGCTCTCTATCAATCATCATGTAAAGACCTCTGGCAACAGTATACTTATCAGAATGTGTACCCATAACGTAAGCTACAAAAATATAATCCATCCATGGTCCCATGAAAGATGTAAGAACTGTATAAACTATAATTGGTTTAGAAAGTGGCATTGTAATCTTTGTGAAAACTGTCCACTTTGTAGCACCATCAATCCATGCTGCTTCGTCCATTGCCTTAGGAATAGTATCAAAGAAACCTTTGGCAACATAGAATCCAAGTCCTGCTGAAGCAGAATAACATATCATTAATGAGGTTAACTTTCCAAGCATTCCAAAGGCGTCAAGGATGATATAAATAGCTGACATTGACATGAATCCTGGGAACATACCAAGAATTAACGCAATGTTCATAAATGTTCTTCTCATCTTAAATCTTATTCTCGACATTGTAAATGATACTGAAAGTACAAAGAATGTCGAAATAATTGTAACAACGATTGAAATTAATAATGTATTCTTAAACCATACACCAAATGTTGTATTAGAAACAATTGGTTTTGTAAACAAGTCTATATAATTCTGTACTGAAAATGTCCTAGGTATAATATAAGACAAGTCCATACCCTGTTCTTCTCTGAAGGAGATAAGGATAATAATTATAAATGGGAACACCCACATAAATCCTAATATGCTCAGAAGAATATATGTAACAATGTCCGCTGTGTTCTGAGCTTTTCTTCTTGATCTGAATTTTGTTGTATTATTCTCACTCATTATTGGAACTCCTCCTCATTCTTATAAGATCCACTTGAACGGTAAGTTATAAGCGAGAAAGTCGCACTAAGTATGAATATAAGCATACCTATAACAGATGCCAAGTTGAAATCCTTTGAATCTGTGGTTAACTTGTACAACCATGTAACAAGAAGGTCTGTATCACCTGCCTGATACTTAGAAGTATCCATGTTAGGACCGCCTCCAGTTAACAAGTAAATAACATTAAAGTTATTAATATTTCCTATGAACTGCTGGATAAGATATGGTGTTGTAACGAATATCATATAAGGTAAAGTAATCTTAAAGAATGTAGTTACAGCATTAGCACCATCAACCTTTGCAGCTTCATATAATTCTGCTGGAATATTCATAAGAATACCTGTAGTTATGAGCATAGTATATGGAATACCTACCCATAAGTTAACTACAATAACAACAACTTTTGCTAATGTAGAATCACCTAACCAGTCAGGTGGATTCAGTCCGAAGTTTCTTAAAAAGCTATTTAATAAACCAAACTCTGACAAGAATGATCTCATTATAAGAAGTGATACGAACTGTGGAACAGCAACTGAAGTTATGAAAAGAGTTCTCCAGAACTTCTTAAACTTAATTCCCTTTCTGTTAATAACCATGGCAAGAATCATACCAAAGATATAACAAAGGAATGTTGTTGCTACAGCCCATATAAGGGTCCATCCAAGTACTGACCAGAAGGTATGTGAAAACATATTAACAGTACCATCTGGATCTTTTCCCATATGCAATACTTTGCCGAACATATCAAAACCTATCCAGTCAACAAGTTTTGTATATCCATTGTGTTTTGCATTATAGTTAGTAAAACCTATACAAATCATGAAAATGATAGGTGTAATAGTAAAAATTGATATACCAACTATAGGAAGGAATAACAATGTTCTATAAATTTTCTTATCAAAATAAATCTGTATATCTCTATAAAAGCTGTTAGGTCTCTTTCCTTTTGCTACAAAATACTGAGCTTCATATCCAGATTTTAAACTTTCAGCCCATAATGCTAAAAATGCAAATATAATAATTACTGTACCAATACCATACAGCAAACATTTTCTTGAATCATCATTAGGAGTTATCTTACCAAAAGGTCCATCCGCTTGAGAAGCAGGTGTTGTACCAAGTGAAATTAATCTGTCAAGGTGATAAGTACCACCCTTCTCCATAAGTAAAAAGTAGAAGAACATAACCTCTGTTAAGAGGAATATAAATCCTTTTATAATCTGACCACGGATAATGTTTGAAAATCCCATTATTAAAAATGATAATTTTGTAAACAAGTCGCCATAAGTAAATATCTGCCCAAGTACTATCGGTAAAGCTCTATCATAATCTACCTCATGACAAGGAGTTGTTTGATAATTGTTTTGTCCATTACCTGTATTATTTTCCAAATCATTGCCCTCCTTAATTTCTAATTACACATACCCGATTATATGTGGCAGGTGGGCAAATGCCCACTTGCCTCAATTAATCACATAATTATATTAATTATAAAACAGTTGTAATACCCTTTACAATTAAATCTAATGTATCCTGCATCTTAGACTCATCTGTAATTCTCTCATCCTGCTTGTAAATAAGTGAACCAAGGTTCTGACCAAATGACCAGTAATTCTTAAGCTGTGGAGTAGTTGGTCTAAGTGAACTGTTCTCAGCGCTCATCTGCTCAGTAGCTGCGATAACTGCTGGATCGATTGGTTCAGGTTTTTCCTTAGTATCATCAGTTACATAATCCTGAAGGATCTTAACTGTTGGAGCATAAGATCTAATCTGTAATCTCTGCCACTGTGAATAGTTATCAGCTAAGAAATAAGCTAATTCAGCTGCAGGTCTAGGTTCACCAGCAAATGCATTAACACCAATCATCTTGAAATCTGCGAATGGTTTCATATGGCATTCTTTTCCATCAATTTTGAAAGTAGGAAGTACACACGCCGCATAGTTGTCACCTAATTTAGCTTTAACTGCATTTGAGTTCCATGAACCAGTAACAACTGTAGCAAGTTCACCTTTCTCTAATAATGGAAGTCCATCATCATTAGCATTACTGAAGAACTTACCAGTAGCTATCATATTGTTAAGATACTTAACAACTGCTTTACCGTCTTCGTTATTCCAGTTACACTCTTTCTCCTGAGTACCATCTCCATATAATGTACATCCATTACCATACATGAATGCTAAGATGTACCATCCATTAGCTAAATCAAAACCAAAGTTTTTAACTTTTTCACCAGAAGGTGCTGTTCCTAAGTCTTTAGCTAAGATATCATCAAGGCTCTTAACTTCCTCTTCAGTTAACATTGACTTATTGTAGTACATGAAGAACTGATTAGCAGTAAATGGGAAAGCTAATAACTTTCCATCAATTAAGCATGAATTATATGCCTGATCATCATACTTCTCTTCAATCTCTGGATTGTCAGGTATTAATGCTGAAAGATCAAATAATAAGTTTCCATCTGCTAAATTTGATAACTGATCACCTGCAAACATGAATACATCAGCTGCGCTCTGAGGATCATTTGTAAGATTGTTAGCTGCATCAGCCTCTGATGATACTTCATAAGTAAAATCAATATCATACTCAGCATGAGCCTTATCAAATGTAGTACATAACTTCTCCATAAGATCCTGCTCTTCAGCTGGAGCCCAAACCTTTAAGCTAACTTTCTGTGCATCTGCATTGTTCTCAACTTCGTCTGGAGCTGTGATTCCAAGTTCTGGATCTACTTTAACTAAATCTTCAATAATTGCAGTTGGAGTTGGCTTAGCCTCATTATTTCCACCCTTCTTAGAACCACATGCAGTAAGGCATGAAAATGCCATTGTTGTAGCAAGTGTAATTGCTAATACTTTTTTCCCTTTTGTCATAGTTTCAACCTCTTTCCTTTATATTATCGAACCAGTACTTCTGGTTCTACAATTAACGTGTGCCTACACGCCAATTTCAAATTTTGGTACTCACCATACCAGTTACAAAGCTTTCCAAATCTCATTAGCATACTCTTTAACAGTCCTGTCACTTGAAAAGTTTCCCGCATTAGCCATATTCATGAAACACTTTCTTCTAAAAAGCATCCTGTCAGAATAATCGGCATTAAGCTTAAGTCTCTCTTCACATAATGGAATGAAATCAAGTAATAAAAAATAATTATCAGGTTTGTGCCATTCAGCACCATATAGTATCGAATCAAATAACTCCTTAAATATTCCAGTTCCTCCATCATTAAAAATTCCATCAACCAAAGTATCCATAACCTTTCTGATTCTCGGCTCCCTCATATAAATATCCTTTGCAACGTAACTGTCCTTTATGCTCTCAATGTCACTAACAGTAGCTCCAAATATGTAACTATTCTCTCTGCCAGCCTGTTCCACAATCTCAATATTGGCTCCGTCATAGGTTCCTAAAGTAACTGCACCATTAAGCATGAACTTCATGTTTCCAGTGCCGCTTGCTTCGGTACCAGCCGTTGAAATCTGAACTGACACATCAGCCGCAGGCATAATCTTCTCTGCATAAGATACGCAGTAGTCTGAAACAAATACTACCTGAAGCATATCCTTTACTTCATTATCATTCTCTATCATCTTTGATATCTCATTAATATACTTAATGATTCCCTTAGCTCTCACATAACCAGGAGCTGCCTTTCCGCCAAAGATGAAAACTGTAGGATTGAATAAATTTCTGTCTATCCTTCCATTCTTCAAGCCATAATATATATCTAGTATCGAGAATGCATTAAGTAACTGTCTTTTGTACTCATGAATTCTCTTTACCTGGATATCAAATATAAAATCCGGATTAATCTTAATTCCATCCTTAAGCATTATGTAATCTGCAAGCTGTCTCTTCTTAATCTGCTTAATATCATTAAAATCATCAATAATGGAATTATCATCCTTAAAATCTTCGATATTCTTAATCTTGTTAAGGTCAATTGTCCACGAATTGCCAATCTTATCTGTAACATAACCTGCAAGTTCAGGATTGGCTATAAGAAGCCATCTCCTCTGAGTTATACCATTAGTTTTATTATTAAAACGTGCCGGATATAACTTGTACCAGTCCTTAAGAACATCATTCTTTAAAATCTCCGTATGTATTCCCGCAACACCATTAGTTGAATGTGTCGCAAATACAGCCATCCTGGCCATATGTATGGTTGACTTGTTATCATCAATAATAACATATCTTCCTTTATCGGTCTCATCTATACCAAATAATTCAAGTTCCTTAAGTAATGCTTTATTGATGAGAACTATATATTTATAAACGTTAGGAATAATTCCTTTAAAAAGTGCAACATTCCACTTTTCAAGTGCCTCTGCCATTACAGTATGGTTTGTATATGCAAATACTTCCTTAGCCATCTTAAGTGCCTTCGTAAAAGTAATTCCCTCATCCTCAACCATAATTCTTATAAATTCTGGAATAGCAACAACTGGATGAGTATCATTTAACTGTATCGCATATACATCTGCAAACTTTGAAAAATCATCGCCATACTTCTTTTTATACCTTCTAATCATATCCTGTAAAGATGCACTGGTAAACAGATATTGCTGTTTTAGTCTCATCTGCTTTCCAACATCCGTATCATCACTAGGATATAATACTTTTGTAATGGCCTCCGCATCGTTCTTCTCTTTTACAGCCTTGTCGTACTTCTGTTCATTAAATAATTCAAAATCAAAAGGTTCTTTGGCTTCCGCCTGCCATAATCTCAGGTTGTTAATTCTCTTTGAATTATAACCCACGATAGGAGTATCATAAGGAACTGCGTAAACCGACTGTCCTTTATAGACAATCTCAACCTTCTCATCTTCTCTTCTTACTGACCATGGATCACCATGCTTCTGCCAGTCATCGGCCTTCTCTTTTTGAAAGCCATCCTCAAAATACTGCTTAAAATATCCATACTGATACCTGATACCATATCCATCAAGCCCTATATTATGCGTTGCCGCTGAATCAAGGAAGCATGCTGCAAGTCTGCCAAGTCCTCCATTACCTATGGCTGTGTCCTCAACATCCTCAAACATTCTCGTATCAAGGCCACTCTCAGACATTATCTCACTATACTGATTAATAAGTCCAAGATTAACTAAATTGTTATAAAATAACCTTCCGATAAGAAACTCAGCTGAAAAATAAGCTACTTTCCTGCCTTCCTGTACCTCAGAATTCTTATTATTAATAACTTTCATAGCCGCCTTGGATATAGCATTGTAAAGCTCGTACTTTGTGGCTGTATTAATTGTTTTATTATAGTCTAAATCTAATATTGTTACTATGTTAGCTTTAAAATTAACCACGAATTTAGTCCTCCTTATCTGACAAATGTCCTTTAAATTCGTTCTATTTCCAAATACTAACTTCGAAACATTGGCTATAATTACTTCAACTCTTCTGTTTCTTTAGGCTCTTCCTTAATCTCACATCTTCCATAAATGCATGCGAGAGTTTCTAATTTTTTCAAATGTTCTTCTCTGATGGAATCTCTTACCATTCTCCACATCCAGTTACCACCAAGCACAGCCGGTGTGTTCATTCTGGCACTGTTGTCAAGTTTCAATATATCCTGCACCTGGAATATAGCTGCTGTTGAAGGGCTGGCATATGCTGTTCTGATAATTGCATCTGCAAGATCCCAAATATTATCAACATTCATATACTCAAATGCATACTTAATCTCTTCTTCTGTCTGGTCCTTGAAAAATCCTATCAAAGTTTCATTATCATGTGTTCCGCCATAAACTATCTGGTTCACATTCTCATAATTATGTGGCAGATACTCATTGCTTGGTCCGCTATTAAATGCAAATGAAAGAATCTTCATTCCAGGATATCCTGTCTTCTTCATAAGATTAATAACTTCAGGTACTACTACACCTAAATCCTCTGCAATTATCTGAGCATCTCCAACTGCTCTATCTATAACATCCGTAAGTTTCTTTCCTGGTCCCTTACGATATACACCCTTCTCAGCTGTCTCACACTCTGCAGGTATTGCGAAATATCTTACAATTCCGATAAAGTGGTCAATTCTGATAATATCATATAACTCAGCTGATGAATGCATTCTCTCATACCACCAATTGAAATCTTCCTTCTCCATGGCATCCCAGTCATAAAGAGGATTTCCCCATCTCTGACCTGTCTCTGAGAACTTGTCAGGTGGTACACCAGCAATATTAATCGGATTCTTTCTCTCATCTAATTCGAACAGTCTGCCATGTGCCCATACATCAGCACTGTCCAATGCAACATATAAAGGTATGTCTCCTATAATCTTAACGCCATTCTTATTCGCATACTCTTTAAGTTTAAACCACTGTTCATAGAACTTAAACTGAGTAAACTTCCAGAATTCAATCTCCTTCTTAAGTTTCTTAGAATAACGTTCCATCGCTTCTGGTTTTCTAAAACGAATATCCTCGTCCCACTTAAGCCATTCCTGATTATCATAATGGACCTTAAGTGCCATATAAAAACTATAATCCTCAAGCCAGAAACTGTTCTCTTCACAGAACTTTGTGTACTTCTTTGTTCTCTTGTGGTTGCTTCTTTGGTAAGCCTTTCTCAATACGTCAAAACGTGCATAAAATATCTTCTCGTAATCAACATATGCCGGATTATCGCCCCAATCATGGGCATAAATCTCATCCTGCATAAGTAACCCTTCTTTAACCAGATAATCCAGATCTATGTAATATGGATTACCGGCAAACGCAGAAAAAGACTGATATGGACTATCGCCATAACTGGTTGGTCCTAAAGGCAGGACCTGCCAATACTTCTGTCTTGCTTTCACAAGCATATCTACAAACCTGTACCCCTCATCTCCAAAGGTTCCTATCCCGTAAGGAGACGGCAAACTGCTGATTGGCAGTAATAAACCGGCTCCCCTCTCCAATTCATTCTTATTCTTCTTCGCCATATCTGTATCTACTTTCCTTTAATTAATGATAATAAACATTAAAGTCTAAGAATAGCATAACATTCACTATGTTTTTTGTCAACACATTCTTATTAGGATATTAGTAATTTTTTATATTTTTTTTTGCTAAAACACTTGTTACTTTGGTTATTATTACGACTTTATTAAATTTTTGTTGAAAAAAACTAGCGACCAGCCCTTATCTTTAATGCAGTTAACAGTTACCAGCTACTTTTAACTCAATTGTAAAAAATAGCCAAATTTTATTGCTCTTTATATATATTATACTTTATTTATCGAAAAATTTATATACTTTTTATAGTATTTCGTAAATTTTCTTTGTTTAATCGTAAAATTTACCAAAATACTCTTGTATTATTTCCAAAAATAGTATATACTTAACATGAAATGGAAATATTTTCAATAATTAGTAAATTTGGCTACACAATTTTTTATAATTACAATAAATGATTTCATATGTGACCGATTTAACTACCCATCGGTCGTCACCAGACAGTTATAGCCAGCTCCCCTTTCATCAGGCATAACACTTCTGTTTACACCCTTCGGTGTAAACAGTGTCTGGTAGAACTAACAACGGAGGATAATTATGGCAACTATTAAAGACATTGCAGATAAACTCGGTATTTCGCCAAGTACTGTATCAAAAGGTCTCAACGGCGCTAATGACATAAGTGATGAAATGAGACAGCTGGTTCTTGATACTGCTGTCGAGATAGGTTATGCGTCAAAAAGAATGAGAGCCCATAGAAAACGTAAATTTTGTATTCTGATTAAAGATATGGACTATGAAACATCAGACCAGTTTGCTTTTGACATAATTTTAGGATTTAAAAAAGCAGCTCTTCGTCGTGAATGTGACGTTGATATTATTCCTGTTGATAACAATTTGGAAACTTCTGAAAAGTATGATTCTTACGTCTTTAAGAATAATTATGATGGTGCATTTATGCTTGGCTTTACGCTGCATGATGAGTGGACAAAGCAATTACATACTACTATAATCCCTACTGTATTATTTGATAACCATATTGATGATAATGTTCATGTGGCAAGTGTGGGTACCGACAGTTATGAAGGTATTACATGTGCCGTTAATCATCTTGTTAATTTAGGCCACAAAAAAATTGCATTTCTTAATGGCGCACGTAATTCGAAGGTATCTATTGACAGACAGAAGGCCTTCGAAGACAGTCTTTTAGCAAATGGCATAGCACCTGATCCTAACCTTATGCGTTATGGTTACTTTATTGCAGATTGTGCAAGGGATCATGTACCAACTTTTATTGAAAATGGTGCTACTGCTATTATGTGTGCCAGTGATCTTATTGCATCTGGTGTTGTAAATGAGTTAAAAAGACTTAATATAAAAGTTCCTGAGGATATAAGCGTAATTGGATTTGACGATATTCCAATAGCAGAAAGACTTACACCTTCACTTACAACAATAAGACAGGACAGACAGGATCTTGGAAAAAGTGCCTTCCTTTTGGTTGATGGCCTAACTAACGACGTTACTATTAGCAAGATTCTTCTAAGAGCAAAATTTATTGAAAGAGAATCAACTTGTAAAGTAAAATAAGCAGAATAGACCTGTAAATTTTGATATAATCAAATTTCCAGGTCTTTATTTATGCTATAATCTAAACGCTTTAACAGCATTGTCCCATGTGATTTTCTCAACCTTTTCCTTATCTGCTCCCTTTATATCACAGATTGCCTCAACAACGTAAGAAAGATATGCAGAATTATTTCTCTTACCTCTAAATGGCACCGGAGCAAGATATGGACAGTCTGTTTCAAGAAGTATTCTGTCTAGTGGCATAAATTCAACTACTTCCTTTAATTTTCTTGCGTTTTTAAAAGTAAGGACTCCTCCTATACCAAGATAAAATCCCATGTCAAGATACTCTCTTGCTATTTCCACACCGTAAGAAAAGCAATGTATACTTCCACCCTGTTCTCCCATTTTATTATTTCTTATGATATCAAGTGTATCCTTTGCCGCATCACGGCTATGAATAATAACAGGCTTATTAAGTTCCTTTGCAAGTTCTAATTGTCTTTCAAACCATCTGATCTGTATTTTCTTGTCTGGTGCCTCATCATAATAATCAAGTCCAATTTCACCTATAGCAATTATTCTGTCTTTTGAAACATTATCTATAACAATATCTTTAAAATTATCATCATTTAACTTATCAACATCACTTGGATGAATTCCAACTGCACCATATGAATTATCATACTTAATAACCATCTTCGGAATCTCATAACAGCTTTTTATATCAGCACTGACACAAATAAACTTTCCAACGTTATTTTCCTTAAAACTCCCAATAACTTCTTCTCTATCTGTATCAAATGCCTCATCATCATAATGTGTATGTGTATCAAATATCATTTATCTCAACTCCTTTATTGTAACATTTTAATATAGGATTGTATTTTTTGCAACACATTAAATATCTTTGTTGACTATCTATAAGCATAATAATATTATATAAGCATAAGAGTAATAAATAAGAAATGATTTAGAAAATATTGTTATTAATTTAACGGAGGTTATCATGAAAGCAGAATGGGAAGGTTTTAATTCCGGCAGATGGAATAAGGAATTAGCTGTTGATGTAAGAAACTTTATACAACTTAATTACACTCCTTACACAGGAGATGAAACGTTTTTAGCTGGTCCTACAGATTCAACTAAAAAGCTTTGGGATGAGGTTCTTGATCTTTTTAAACAGGAGAGAGAGCACGGTGGCGTACTTGATATGGATACAAGTATCGTTTCTACTATCACTTCACATAATGCAGGTTATATCGACAAGGATTTAGAACAGATAGTAGGTTTACAGACAGACAAGCCTCTTAAGAGACCACTTCATACTTTCGGTGGTATAAGAATGGCTATGAATGCATGTAAGGAGAATGGTTATGAAGTTGCACCTGAGATAGTTGAGATATTTACAAAGTATAGAAAAACTCATAATCAGGGTGTTTTTGATGCATATACTCCAGAGATGCGTGCTGCAAGAAAGTCTGGTATCATTACGGGTCTTCCTGATGCATATGGACGTGGACGTATTATCGGAGACTACAGACGTGTTGCTCTTTATGGTACTGACTGGCTTATTGAAAACAAAAAGTACCAGCTTAGCACATCACTTGTCAGAATGACTTCAGAGAATATAAGACTTCGTGAGGAATTAACAGACCAGATTAACGCTCTTAAAGAATTAACAGAGCTTGGTAACATTTATGGATTAGATATTTCAAAGCCTGCTGCCAACGCAAAAGAAGCTATACAGTGGGTATATTTTGGATATCTTGCTGCGGTTAAAGAGCAGAATGGTGCGGCCATGAGTCTTGGACGTACTTCAACATTTTTAGATATATACATTCAGAGAGACCTTGATAAGGGTCTTATAACAGAAGAACAGGCACAGGAATACATTGACCACTTTATTATGAAGTTAAGAATGGTTAAGTTTGCCCGTACTCCAGAATACAATGCAATATTCGCAGGAGACCCTACATGGGTAACAGAGTCAATTGGTGGTATCGGCCTTGACGGACGTACTCTTGTAACTAAAAACTCTTTCAGATATCTTCATACACTTGAGAATCTTGGAACAGCTCCAGAGCCTAACCTTACAGTACTCTGGTCATCAAGACTTCCAAAGGCTTTCAAAGAGTACTGTGCAAAGATATCTATTAAGACATCTTCTATTCAGTATGAGAATGATGACCTTATGAGAGAAGTTCACGGTGATGACTATGCTATTGCATGCTGTGTATCTTCTATGAGAGTTGGTAAAGAGATGCAGTTCTTTGGTGCCCGTGCTAACCTTGCAAAGTGTTTATTATACGCTATCAATGGCGGTGTTGATGAAAAGTCAAAGGTACAGGTTGGCCCTAAGTACAGACCAGTTGAAGGCGATTACCTTGATTATGATGATGTTTGGGACAAGTACAATCAGATGATGGAGTGGCTTGCAGGTTTATATGTTAATACCCTTAACGTTATACACTATATGCATGACAAGTACTCATATGAAAAGTTACAGATGTCATTACATGACAGAGAAGTTAAGCGTTACTTCGCAACAGGAATTGCAGGATTATCTGTAGTTGCAGATTCTCTTTCAGCTATCAAGTATGCTAAAGTTAAAGTTGTAAGAGATGAGAATGGTGTTGTAACTGATTATAAAGTTGAGGGAGATTTCCCTAAGTATGGTAACAATGATGACCGTGTAGATTCAATTGCCGTTAATGTTGTTAATACATTTATGGATAAGATTAGAAAACATCACACATACAGACACAGTATTCCTACAATGTCTATACTTACTATAACTTCTAACGTTGTTTATGGTAAAAAGACTGGTAATACACCAGATGGAAGACTTCTTGGAGAACCTCTTGCACCTGGAGCTAACCCTATGCATCAGAGAGATACTCATGGGGCTGCAGCTTCACTTGCATCAGTTGCTAAACTTCCATTTGCAAACGCACAGGATGGTATAAGTAATACATTCTCAATTATTCCTGGCGCACTTGGAAAAGATGCACAGTTATTTACAGGCGAGTTAGATGTAGACAGTATGGATGGCTGCGGAGATATGGCTTGTAAAGTACCAACTCTTCACAAAGGTATTGATGATGACGATAATAATTAATAATAGATTGTTTTAGAAAGGATTGTGATTACTATGGCAACTCAGCAGGTAGAGAATTTAGTATCATTACTCGACGGATATACTAAACAGGGTGGACATCATCTTAATGTTAATGTATTTACAAAAGAGACATTGCTTGATGCCCAGGCTCATCCAGAGTTATACCCACAGTTAACAGTAAGAGTTTCTGGATATGCTGTTAACTTCAACAAATTAACAAAAGAACAGCAGGATGATGTTATTTCACGTACATTTCATCAGGAGTTATAAATTAAAGCATGAAAGGTATTATTCATTCTACTGAATCATTTGGAACAGTTGATGGTCCAGGGATACGATATGTTGTTTTTATGCAGGGTTGTCCTATGCGATGTAAGTATTGTCACAATCCAGATACATGGAGAATCTTGTCTGAAAAGGATTTTAAAGAAAATAATAATACCGATAACAGATTATATGTTTCACCTGAGGACATTATAGAAGATGTTAAAAGATATCTTCCCTATATGTCCAATGGTGGCATTACTGTTACTGGTGGAGAGCCCTTAGTTCAGATTGATTTTGTTACTGAACTTTTTTCTATTGCAAAAAGTAATAACATACATACATGTCTTGATACAAGTGGTATTACTTTTGATAAGTCAAATGAATCCTGCCTAAGGAAGTTTGATAATCTTATGGAGTACTGTGATCTTGTAATGCTTGATATCAAACATATTGATGAGGATGAGCATAAAAAACTTACTGGTTTTAGTAATGCTCATGTTCTTGATTTTATGCAGTATTTATCCGATATTAACAAAGATACCTGGATAAGGCATGTAGTTGTACCTGATATAACATTTATATATGAATATCTTTATAACTTAGGATACTATCTTGGCAGATTTAATAATATTAAGGCTCTTGATGTTCTTCCCTATCATAATATGGGAATTACAAAGTATGAGAAGCTTAATATAGACTACCCACTTAAAGATACAGTTCCTCTTGGCAAAGATGAAGCTCTTGCAGCTAAAAAGATTATTCTAAAAGGTTATCATGACCGACGCTCTTTAGCATAATTTTTTTCTTGACCTATTAGATTTGCTATATTAAAATTAGATTAGGTACTTTAATTGTGATTTTATGGAGGTAATTAATGAAGCCATTAGTTAATATTATAGTTGAGAATGAAGGATTTCTTATTAAGAATCCTATGAATTTTGATTGCATAAAGATTATGCCAAAGAATATATATAAGATTCCTAACATACCATTTTATCATTCACTATGGGCATATGAAGGAACTCTTATTAAACCAAATATAACAGAATTACAGGATTGTATAACTAATGCATATGGTAAGTTATCAAAACTTACTCCTATGGTTGCCTGTCCTGCTGACTCACTTCCTGTTGACATAAGATTACTTGAGGAAACTTTTGAGATATGCGGATTACCTAATCCAAAGCTTATAAGCAAGTCATCATTATTAGCTCTTAATGGTGTGCCACATTATATTTCTATATCTGCTTCTGAGAGACTTGTTATCTTAGAATGGTATAATAATCGTGAACCTATTGAGACAAGATATTACAGCAAGAGTGCCGTTAATAAGAACAAGCTTCTTACAGATATTAACAATATCCGATATAAACAGCAGGGTGGAAATATTAACATATTTATATTCGATGGTTGTAATGAACTTAAGGAATTATATGAATTAGGTGAATGCATTAATGCAAATCAGATGATGGAATTACTTCAAAAAGCAGGTAACTCTATATTCTCATCTGGAAAATAGCGTTAAAAAGGAGGTCTTAGACCTCCTTTATTATTTTATCTGTTTAATATATACCTGCTCCATACCCGATGAAATCAGATTCTCAATAGTATAATCAACAGTTTTTCCTTCATATGACCAGGAGCCTGCTGCAATCTCTATTGGTTTTCCATAATGGCTTCTCATATAACTTCTGATTCTTGATACCGACTTCTTTTTTGGTTCAAATATGAACCTTGCCTCTTTAAGTGTATTACCCTCTGACGAAAAATAGTATAAAAGCTGTCCTTTAACTCCGTTAATCTCATAATCTGAATACTCATAAACCATCATCTGTGATTCAAGATCCACATAAGTATTATAATTATCACCGGTCTTTTCAGCTACAACACTCATATCGTCACCAAACTGCGCTTTGCCAAGTATCTCAGTATCTTCTCTTCCGCAAAATACCACTATTGCAAAAATAATTGAAACTAAAATCATCAGCATAAAAAAACCACTTAAAATATTTGCTTTAGTATTAATATTATCAAATCCAAGTTCATCAGCCTTGGTATTAATGCCACTTTTAATCTTTTCAATATATCCATTAAAATTACCGGCTATCCCTCCCGGTACCTGTGCTGAGTCATTAATCTCGACCATATTATTAATCTTCTCCATACATATCGTCCTCCTAAATATATATCCCCCTTATATATTCAAAAGCCGAAAACATTCCCTTATAACTAAATTTTACCAAAAATCAAAACTTTTTTCAATATAATC
>JAILNW010000338.1 GCA_024691145.1 Lachnospiraceae bacterium | reverse complement strand
CTCTTGTTAATGTATTTTGCTACATAAATGAAAATGTAAAGTTGTTAATTGTACTTCATAAATTACATCTTGCAGGATATTCTACCATTGAGTTTATATGTAAATATATTAAAAACAAAACAAATGCAAAAGTGGGAATGTTTGCAACATATAATGAAGCATTTCAGATTAATCCTTATGTGAAATTACTGTGGAACAGACTTATTGTTTATATGGAGAATAATAATCTGTTATATGATTGTGCAACAAATATAAAAGATAAAGATGAATATTCTGAGGACATATTTAATCCTAATCCATCTGATGTTAATGATTATGTTGTTAAAATCAATAATATGATTCATACCTTTGCTTTGGAACAGGCATCGTATTATATGGATATAATACATCAAAAAATTGAATTTGAAAATCTTAATGTTGATAATTGGAGTAAAGAACAGCTGTATTATAGATATTCATTATTAAACCTTTACAATGGAACATATAATGATGCCATGCTTATGTGTGAGAACCTGAAGGATCTTATAAAGAAAGATTATACACCCAAAAAGAAATTTTTTGTTGAATATCTTGAAGGCATTATATTTGTTTACATGTCTCAGATTAAGTTTGCAAAAAAATGTGTGGCAAATTTAACTAAATTAGCATATGAAATTGATGAGGAGTTTTTTTACTTTAAAATTGAACTTCTAAATCATTATATAATATATTTTGGCTGGACAGATATGTATTCATTTGGACTTACTTTTGTGGCTGATGAGAAGTTTCTCGATGATTGTCTTAAATATGGATACAAGAATACTTTGTCTCACATGTATATAAATGGTGTTGATGGCAAGAAGAATTCAGAAATTGTACTTCCTGAGGTTTTTGAAGATTTATATATTCCGCCTAATATGAAGAAGGGCATCAAATTAATAAAAGAAATTGGAAACGATGGTCTTCTTACAAGTGCGTATATGAATACTATTGATTTTTACAAAGGATTAAATAACTTTAAATATATTGAAAGAATATACAGAGAGTGTATTAACATAAAGAAAGATGAGGATAATAAGAGTGAACTTGCAAATCTTTACAATGGTATAGGCTATAACTGTTCAATTGTTGAAAAGTATAATCAGGCGAATGAGTATTATAATGAGGCTCTTAATATTTTTTACGAGGAAAATCTTCCAGAGCAGATGGGAGAAACAGTATACAATATGGCATTTAACTGTATGCTTGCAGGTGATTATAAGAGTGCCTATGATTTTACATATCTTTCAATAGGTATACTTGAAGAACTTAAGATTCAGGGCTTCAGAATGTGCAAAAAATCAAAATTATACGGATTTGCAGCTTTCTGCAACTATTACCTTGGTGCGGATTATAATTGTTATATGTATTTAAGCAAGATGGAAAGGGTGTTAAATCATATATTAAAAGCTGAGGATATAGATGATAATACTTATGATGCCTGGGCTGATGATTTGTTCCTTTATTACTTTGTTTCAGGTTTAATCAGCATGAAAAATGGTGAGTATAAGACAGCAGAAGATTATTTTAGCAAGGCATATAACATGATAAAATCCTTTGCTTTTAAAATCTTCAGTTATCCGCATCTTGCAATAGAACAGGCTAATTTGTACAGGATTCTTGATAAGGAAGATGTGGCTGTTGGAATTTTAGGCGAAGCTATTGATTATTGTGCAAAAAATGGATACTTTGAAATGCAGAAAAAGTTAATGACTGTTATGAAAAATAGTAAAAATGTAGACATTGTTCGTAATGGTGATTATGGTCTTAAGGGTATAACTGCTGAAAACATAATTGAAAACACACATGATTATGCAATAGAACTTGAATTAAACAACAGGCTAAATGATGTTAACTTTATGGTTAGATGGCAGGACAGACTTGACAGGGAAAATGAAGAACTAGATTTGATGCTTTATAATTCGATGAAAACTATACAGAATAATTTTGGCTTTGATCAGGTTATTTATTTAAAAATGAAGGATGAAAGGCTTGAGGTTGAATATAACAGTATTGATGAAGAAATAAGCAGCATAAATATTGAGATAATAAGTAATTACTTTGAAAATAATAAGGCAAGCTTTATTACAAACAGATTTGATAAGTATTTTACAGAATATAAGGAACTTCTTGATGTATTTAATGAAGATAATATTGTTATACTTGCAGGAATACCTATAATTAACAATGAAAAGATAGATAGTGTTCTTATTGGAATATTGTATATGCATAGAAATGTATTTGCCAATAGAAGACTTCTTGATGACAGCAAATTAATAATAATTAAATATGTCTTTGGACAGCTGGTTGATGCCGTTGAAAGACTAACTTACAGTAATGAACTTAAGGTAATGAACGATAAACTTAAGGTTATTGCCACAACAGATTTGCTGACAGGATTGCTTAATAGACAAGGATTTATGGAGATTATAGCAAATTGTAAGGAAGAGGATAATAGTGATATTAATTCTATTCTTTATATAGATCTTGATAATTTTAAATACTATAATGATACAGTTGGTCATGAAATGGGTGACCTGGTACTTGTATTATTTGCAGATATTTTAAAACAATGTGCTTGCGACAATGGATTTGTTGTTAGATACGGCGGAGACGAGTTTGTACTTATGGTTAGAAATACTAATACGGATAAAGCAGTATCAATTGCAAAGGATATATATGTAAAAATCCAGTCAGGATTTATAAAGGAAATTGAACAAAAATTAAACAAAGAGGTAACAATTTCAGATGATAAGAAAATATCCTGTTGTATAGGAATTGCTGATTTTAAGGGGTATGACAGTGAAAGTATAGAAGATGCCCTTAATAGAGCAGATGAGGCTCTATATTATGTAAAAAATACAACGAAACATGATTATAAAGTTTCAGCATTATATAGTTAATTAAAAAAGGTTAAAATATGTATTGTTTTAACCTTTTTTTAACTTGTGTTATTTGCCAATTTGAATTATACTATTAATGGTATAAACTTTTTGGAGGGATATTATGAGTAATAAAGTAATTAAAAATAACAAATCACAAAAGCAGATTAAGAAAGAACAGCAGAAAAAGAAAGATCAGCTGACACTGGGATTAGCATGTCTGATTGTTTTGATTATTGCTATTATTATTGTTGTTATTTATCAGAATTCAAATAAGGTGAATACCGAATCTACTTCTGGCAATAAAAAAGTAGAATATGATTATTCAAACAAGGATTATAAGGAGGATACTGACGTGAGCGGAAAGTATTATGCAGAAATTAAGATTAAGAACTATGGAGATATTGTTGTAACACTTGATGCAGATACAGCACCTATAACAGTTGCCAATTTTATTTCTTTAGTTAACAAGAAGTTTTATGATGGATTAACTTTTCATAGAATTATAAGTGGTTTTATGATTCAGGGTGGAGATCCGCTAGGTAACGGAACTGGTGGTTCAGATGAGAATATTAAGGGTGAATTTGCATCTAATGGTGTAGAGAACAACCTTAAGCATAAAAGAGGAGTTTTATCAATGGCAAGATCCATGGATCCAAACTCAGCAAGTTCACAGTTTTTTATAATGCATGAAACTTCACCTCATTTAGATGGTGATTATGCTGCATTTGGATATGTATATGGATTTAATGGTGAAAATGATGAAGCTTTCAATAAGTACATGGCAGTTGTAGACAAAATCTGTGAGACTGTACCTGTAACAGACAGTAATGGTACTGTAAGACCGAAGGATCAGCCAGTTATCGAAAGCATCAGAATGATTGAGATGGAATAGAATGAAAAATAATAATATATTTGGCGATGATTATTATGAGAAACTTGCGCAGGAAGGCGGCGGGAAGCCTGAAGCCTGGTGGATGGAATTTGTTTATATAATAATGACATTCAGTATTGCTACACTCGGTATTTATTTGATACTGGGTGTGGTGAATATATTCTTATATGCATATAATTTTATTGCTTTTGGAAAATCTTCATTTGATGTAACATTAACGGAAAATGGTTCACATATAATTAATTTATTCAGCAAAGCATCAATAATTATAGTAACCATTATAAAATGCAGAAAGTTCGAATTTAGAAGCTTTGCATCAATGGGAATTGTTAAAAAGGGAGCCGTTAAGTCTTATATTTTAGGACTTCTAATAGGAACTATATTATTTAGTGCAGCTGTATTAATATGTATTATAACAAATGCTGCGACCTATGATGGAGAAGGCAAATATAACATTGTATTGCTTTTTCTTTTCTTTACTGGGTATATGGTTCAGGGATTTTCTGAAGAGATACTATGTAGAGGATATTTTATGGTAACCCTTGCAAAGACTAAAGGCATGGCATTTGGAATAATTGTGAATTCACTTTTATTTTCATTATTGCATATAATGAATAATGATGTTAGTGTGCTTGCGCTTATTAATCTGTTTTTATTTGGAATTGCAGCTTCATTATGTTTTATTAAACATAAAAATATATGGGTTATTGCAGCAATTCATAGCATATGGAATTTTATTCAGGGAAACTTTTATGGAATTTCTGTAAGTGGCGGTGAAGTGAGCACAAGTGTTTTGAAGGTTGGATTTAATGATAATAAATCATTAATTAACGGAGGTGCCTTTGGTGCTGAAGGGGGATTGGCAGTAACTGTAGTACTTGTTGTTTATATTATTATGATGATATTAACATATAAGCCGGTTAAAAAGATTGAGGGGTAATGGTAATAATGAAAAAGAAAAGGACGTTGATTATAATCTTAACAGTTTTAATTTTTTGTTTAATATTGGGTGCATTGTTTTTTATAACAAGATATTTTGTAAATTATGCTATAAAATCGGATACTAACGGTGTGCCAGTAAAAGAAGCAAAGAAAGCAGACAATTATTTAGAATATATGTCTGATTATGACTTTGAGGAAGTTGAAATTACTTCAGATGATAATTTAAAACTTAAGGGATTTATATTCAACCAGGAGGAAGAAACAGATAAGTGGGTTATAACAATTCATGGTTATAAATCAGATCACAATATGATGATGGTTTATGCCAAGAGTTTTTATGAAAATGGATATAATGTCCTGATGCCTGATTTAAGAGGTCAGGGTTATAGTGAAGGCGAATATATAGGTATGGGATGGTTAGACAGAGATGATATTATGAAATGGATTGATTTTATAATATCAAAAAATGAAGATGCTAAGATTATATTGCATGGCGTCTCTATGGGAGGAGCGACTGTAATGATGACATCTTCAATGGATCTTCCAGATAATGTTATATGCGGAATCGAAGATTGCGGATATACAAGTGTAGATGAGATATTTGCATCTGAACTTAAGAAGCAGTTTAAACTGCCAAAAGCACCATTTGTTAAACTTGGCTCTATATATTCAAGCATAGTGGTTGGATATGACTGGTATGAGGCATCTGCTATTAAGTCAGTTAATAAAAGTAATATTCCTTTGTTATTCATTCATGGTGATAGTGATTACTTTGTACCTTCTTATATGGTTTATGATGTATATGAAGCTGCCATGTGTGAAAAGAATGCTTTTGTTGCAAAGGGAGCTTCTCATACTAATGCTGTCAAAGTTGATCCAGATGCTTATTGGGACAAGTGCTTTGGTTTTATAAACCAGTATTTAGATGAAGCAGGGGATAAATAGGATAAAGATTTTATAAAAATGTTTTAATTGTTTACTTTTTCGTACATATCTGTTAAAATTTTATTAGGAAATATAACGAAACAGACAAAAAGGAAAGGAGCTGCTATAGGCAGAGTATTGGTGGAATAATGAATGTATCAGTGAAGGATAAGATGTTCAGGCTTGGTATTATTTTAGGAGTTTTGGCTTTGTTTTTCTTTGGTATAGGTATGTTTTGTACTAATCACCTTTTTGATAGGATTATGTTGATTGTCTGTGCATTTTTGCTTTTTTGTGTAGGTGGATTGTATATTTACATGAATATTCATGATGAACAGAAGAAAAAGATGAATCTGTTTTTATATGATCCTATTACAAAGAGAGAAAGAATGCTTAGTGATTTGACATTCGAAGACATTTGCGATACTTTGGATTTGCTGATACCTGTTTATGCATATTCAGCATCTAAGGATGCATGGTTTGATAAGAATGTTGTAGGCCGTTATAAAGATTACATGAATAATACTATGATAAAAGTCATTTATTACAGACTTTTATACTTATGGATTGAAGGGGCTACTAATACTGATTATGACAGGTTTGGAAGCCTTACTAAGGAAGATGTAGAATATGTAGTTGGCTTCATGTCAGATATGGGAGAATACGAGATTTCTTCAAAAATTTATGAACTTAATGAGATGTATGATGGTGACGTTAATGAATTAAGATTATTCTTCAATAATAAAAAGGAATATTTGAGAAAGATAATTACAGACACTGTTATAGACAATATCGAAGATTTTTAAAGTGGTTAGGGGACTGATTTTGATGGATATTGAGAAACAATTAATTGAGATATTTGAAACTGGTATGATTAATGGTGTTTTTTATTCAGAAAGATATATATCTGTTTTCCAGTCGTTTCTTTATTTTAGCCAGAGTGGTCTGACTGATAAGGACCTGGCAAAACTTTATAAGACACAGACATATCCTGGAATAAAGAATATACCTAGAATTATTGCAATGTGGTTAATAGAGAACAAAAGGGCTTTTGCCAAGACACTTTATTCAGAGATTAAGTGTTTTGAAGATATGCTTACTTTCTGTATACCAATTTATCATCC
>JAILNW010000310.1 GCA_024691145.1 Lachnospiraceae bacterium | reverse complement strand
ATTATAAAACCAATGAGATTCTAAAATCTGCAGGTTATCAGAGATATGAGATATCTAATTATGCTATAAAAGAAGATGCCCCAATTCCAAAGCCATAATACTCCATGCATTTCCAATAAGAAGAATTATGTCTGCTTTCATATCCTTTTTTAGCATAATTAGATATCTCATATCTCTGATAACCTGCAGATTTTAGAATCTCATTGGTTTTATAATACATTTCCCTTTCTGTATCCTCATCTGGAAGTGTTAATTCTTCTAAATGATCATAAAAATATGTTCCTTCTTCTATAATCAGACTATATGAAGATATATGTTCTGGATTAAGCTTTATAACCTTATTAAGTGTTTCCATATAGCTTTCCAGTGTCTGCTCAGGAATTCCAGACATAACATCTATGCTAATGTTATTAAATCCACATTTCCTTGCCAGCATATAATTATTATAAAACTCATCATAACTATGTACCCTTCCAAGTAATTTAAGTTCATTATCATTTGCTGACTGAAGCCCTATACTTAGCCTGTTAATGCCTGACTTTCTATAAATATCAAGTTTCTCTTTATCTATAGTTTTTGGATTTGCCTCTATAGTTATCTCATTTACACAAGATACATCATAATTATCATTTATTATTTCAAGAATATCTGCAATATCACAAGGATTTGCAATGGAGGGTGTTCCGCCCCCTATATAAATAGTACTTATCTTTTCTTTACTATTATATGATTTTATTTCATTTTTTAAAGCCTTTATATAATCATCATAAAATCCCATATTGGGAAATGATAAAAAATCACAATATCTGCATTTTCTAAGGCAAAATGGCATATGTATATATATTCCTCGCATAAAACTGCTCCTTTTTTTAACTTAGTGAAATATTTAACAATTTGAACATAAAATGAACACATTTATACATTATACTTATAAAATAATAAATAAAGGTTATACCAAAACGCATATTGCGTATTTTTGTTTTTATAAAATTTTTTTCATTTTTTTCTCCTTTGTTTCCTTCTTTTAAGGTAACTATAATACAAAATGTGGCTTATATTCACTATAGAATTAAGCCACATTTTTTGTTTTATTCTTCATCTAATTTTAAAACACTCATAAATGCCTTCTGTGGTATCTCAACATTTCCAACCTGTCTCATTCTCTTCTTACCTTCTTTTTGCTTTTCAAGAAGTTTCTTCTTTCTTGAAATATCACCGCCATAGCACTTTGCAAGGACGTCTTTTCTAAGAGCTTTAACAGTCTCTCTTGCTATTACCTTTCCACCAATAGCCGCCTGTATAGGTATCTCAAAGAGCTGTCTTGGTATCTCTTCTTTTAACTTTTCGCACATCTTTCTTCCACGCTCATAGGCTGAACTTTCATGTACTATAAATGATAATGCATCCACTTCTTCTTTATTAATCAGTATATTAAGTTTAACCAAATCTGACTTAACATATTCTTTTATCTCATAATCAAAAGAAGCATACCCTCTTGATCTTGATTTTAAAGCATCAAAGAAGTCATATATTATCTCATTAAGAGGCAGTTCATACTTTAATAACGCTCTTGTTGTTTCAATATAATCCATGCCAAGATAAACTCCACGTCTTTCCTGACAAAGTTTCATAATGGCACCTACATACTCTGTTGTAACCATAATCTCTGCACTAACCATAGGTTCTTCCATGTATTCTATCTCAGAAGGGTCTGGAAGATTCGAAGGATTAGTTATCTCAAGAACTGTTTTATCCATCTTGTGTACTTTATATACAACACCTGGAGCAGTTGTTACAAGGTCAAGATTATACTCTCTCTCAAGTCTTTCCTGAATAATCTCAAGATGTAAAAGTCCTAAAAATCCACATCTGAAACCAAAACCTAATGCAATAGATGTTTCTGGTTCAAAGTTAAGAGAAGCATCATTAAGCTGAAGTTTTTCAAGAGCATCTCTTAAATCTGGATACTTTGCTCCATCTGCAGGATACATTCCACAATAAACCATTGACTGTACCTTCTTATATCCAGGAAGAGGTTCATTACATGGATTATCAGCATCTGTTACAGTATCACCAACCTGCGTATCTTTAACATTCTTAAGACTTGCTGTAATATATCCAACCATTCCTGCTGAAAGTTCATCACATGGTATAAACTGGCCTGCACCAAATATACCTGTTTCTACAACATCCGCAGTTGCATTTGTAGCCATCATCTTTATAGTAGTTCCTTTTTTAACGGTACCCTCCATAATACGGCAGAATATAATTACGCCTTTATATGAATCATAAACTGAGTCAAATATAAGTGCTCTAAGTGGTGCATTAGGATCACCAACAGGTGCCGGAATCTTCTTAACTATCTGTTCTAATACATCTTCTATATTAGTTCCCATCTTAGCTGATATAAGAGGAGCATCATGAGCTTCAAGACCAATTACATCCTCAATCTCATTAATAACCCTCTCAGGATCTGCACTTGGAAGGTCTATCTTATTAATAACAGGCATAATCTCAAGATCATGGTCAAGGGCAAGGTACACATTTGCAAGTGTCTGTGCCTCTATTCCCTGAGCAGCATCTACTATAAGAATTGCTCCTTCACATGCTGCAAGGCTTCTTGAAACCTCGTAGTTAAAGTCTACATGTCCTGGTGTATCAATAAGATTAAATATATATTCATTGCCATCCTGTGCTTTATAAATAATTCGCACCGTCTGAGCTTTGATTGTTATTCCTCTTTCTCTTTCAAGCTCCATATTATCAAGTACCTGGGCCTGCATCTCTCTGCTTGTAAGAAGTCCTGTCTTCTCAATAATTCTGTCTGCAAGTGTTGATTTACCATGATCAATATGAGCTATAATACAAAAATTTCTGATCTTACTCTGATCTATATTTGCCATAATCTAATGTCCCTTCTATTATTATTCTTCATACCAGTCTCCTAATACATCCCTGCACTTCTGTTTAAGGCCATCTAATGTTAATGGTCCCTGGGTTTGTGTTTTATTAACATTATGAATAGAAGCTAACTGGCTAGTATACTCTTCTAACTTATAAACTGTCAAATTATCTTTATTAACTGGTGAATTAAAATGGCACACAAGAGGTATCGCTTTAGCATCTTCAATAGTAACATTGCCATCTTCATCTCTCACTATATCGAAACTTGCTTCCAGCTCAAGCATTCTTGCTGCCTCAAGCTGATAAGATACAAAATTACCAAGTGAATAATAAACTAACATCTTATGATCTTCACCATTTACTTTGCTTTCCACCCACTCAACAGGTTCAATAACATGCGGATGAGCTCCAACCACAACATCAACACCATGTTTTGCAAAGAATTCTGTCCAGTCCTTCTGAAATGATGATACTTTATGAGAATACTCTGTACCCCAGTGTGGAAAAACAATAACCACATCTGCAAGTTCCTTTGCTCTTTCAATATCATCAGCAATCTTTGTTTTATCAATAAGCATATCAACTCTCCACTGCTTATCCCTGTCCATACTAAATCCATTAAGACCATATGTATAGTTAAGAGTAGCAATCTTTATGCCATTACTTTCTACCACTGTTATCTTCTTAGCATCTTCCTCTGAGGAATGAATACCTATAACACTTAATCTGTCAGTATAATTACTCCAGAAATCAAGAGTTGTTGCAACTGCCTTATCTCCTTTGTCAAGTACATGGTTAGATGCATGAAGTATCACATCAAATCCCATATCACAAAGAGTTACACCTATTTCCTGAGGTGAATTAAATCTAGGAAATGTAGAATATCCAAGATCTGCGCCCCCCATGATTGTCTCCATATTTATAACAGCAACATCTGCATTATCAATATCATCTTTAACATGAGTAAATACATGCTCATAACTAAGTGTTCCATCACTGTTCTTTCCACTATTAATAACAGGCATATGAGCTAAGAAATCACCAAATGATACAACATGTACAACAGAAGGCTCTTCTGTAGGAACTGGTTCTTCTGTTTCCTCTGGCTCTTTAGTTGCCTCTTTTGTAGGAAATGGTGTTACGGATGGTTTCTTCGTTATATTGTCTGCCTCTTTAATAACATCCTTATTATCTTCATTATCTTCCGTATTCTTAAA
>JAILNW010000248.1 GCA_024691145.1 Lachnospiraceae bacterium | reverse complement strand
CATATAATACCTATGATGACAAGGTTGCAAAATATGCTAGAATAAGGTGGCAGATTAATTGTGTCATGTGCATAAAGCAAGTTCTCTTTGTAATGAAAAAGAAAAGGTTCAGAGATGAAATTGGTTATAAATAAATGTATTGTATTTAGAGTCGTTCCTCTATAGTCCATGGTTTGCGCAAAAATACTATATTTAAATCCTAGATGCTGAATAAATAATCTGTTGAAAAGGTCAGGAAGAGTGAAAATGAAAAGACATAGGAACAAAAGCGTTGATGTAAAAAATGCTGTAAATGTTTCTTTGACTCTTCTTTTTGATATAAAAAAGGAATAAATAAAAAATTTGATAATGTTAGTTGAAGTTGTTCCAATTAATGCTGCGAAAAGAACATTGTTTATGTGCTTATTCTGTTTGTTTGTTATGTATATAAGCAATAACATAACTAGAAAGAGCATCGAAAAGATGAATGAATCCACTTGTATGGATAGTAGGATGCTGTGTGCAAATGAATAAAACAGAAGTAATAATAGAACTGCTGTTCTTTTTTCGCAAATATATGATAAAACTTTATACAAAAGAAGTCCTGTGTATGATGAAATGAGACAGGAGTAAATGGTAAAAATCTCCCATTTGTAGTTTAAATCTACTAGTGATAAGAAATAGTCAATCAGCAATGGGGGAAGAAACAATAGATTAAATAGTGGGTGGCGGAAGTTCCAGGAGAATAGGTGTTGAAAATTAATCATTTTATGTTCAACCATCATGTGGGCTGAGGTGTCGTATCCTAGCATTTCGGGGGTGACATCTACTGTTCTTTGTTGAAGAAAAAGTGTTGCAATAACGCAAAAGTAAAGGATGGATAAAAGGAAAATTGTCCACTCTTGATGGTTCTTGGGGAATAAAATACTCCTCATAGATTCTTGTTGTGTTAATTTTGTGATACGCATATTGCTTTATTCATTCCTTGTATTTCCTTGATAGGAAGTCTTTGTGGATGCAAAAATACATAAATTCATATATATATCCAAATATTTCTTTGCAATTTTATGATGTGGTTTTGAATATTTGAAATCATTTTTCGTTTTTTGTTTTTGTTATTGGAAGAAAAAGCGTATTTTTGCAGAATAAAATAGAATATTAATATGAATCCATCTTTGAGCATTATTACTCCCGTTTACAATGTCGAATCATATCTTGATAGATGTGTTCAGAGTATACTTTTGCAACCATATCGTGATATAGAATTGATACTAATTGATGATGGCTCTTCTGATAAATCTTCTATTATCTGTGATAAATGGGCGCAAGAGGATGCGCGTGTAATTGTTATACATAAGGAAAATGGCGGAGTTAGTTCTGCTCGAAATGTTGGCCTGGAAATTGCAAAAGGAGATTATCTTACTTTTGTCGATCCTGATGATTTTATCGCCCCAGAAACATATTCTGCTAACATGGATTATTTACTGGCTCACGATGATATTGATATTATTCAGTATCCTTATTGTAATTATGTAGATGGTGAGGTTCGTGATTATCATAAACCATCTACACAAATCTTTAAGAATAGTAAAACTATTTTTTCTAATTGGTGGTCAGGGATGCCATTGGAATATGTAATATGGAATAAGATATATAAGCGTTTTGTTTGGAACGATGTTCGATTTGCAATTGGGCGTACTTCTGAAGATACATGTCTAGTGCCAGAATTTGTTAAAAGGGCAAAGACAGTTTATATTTCAGAATGGGGGCTTTATTATTATCAACGTTCACGAAAAGATTCATATACATATGTATATGACTTTAAAAAGCATCTTGATCTATTTATTGCTCATGCTACCATATTTAAATGTTTCGATATGTTTCCTGATATGGCTTCAGAAAAGATTGTTGCTTTTACGCGATTATTTAGGAGATTAATTACAGCCAAACAGACAGAACCTTCAGCAGATATCCATGATTGTATTGTAATTGTTAGGCAGTATTTCCCAACATGGAGGGAGATATTTAGTTCTCACAATACTGATAAACTATGGCTATCCGTTGCGAAGCTATTAGGCGCTGATATGTTTGTTAAAATATTTGTTTATTATCTTAAGATTATGCGTTAGTCTTGAATCTTCTATATTTCATGTATATACCAGCTGGTAGGAAAGTTATAATTAGCCTTCCGATGTTGCTGAAACCACAAATAGAATAATATTTAAACCATACCGCTCTATTTTGTTTAATGAATTTTAGTATTGATTTTATTCGCTTGTCAGAATGAAAATCTGGATATAAAGCGACTCTTCCTAATAATTCGTTGTAGTAGATAATAATGTGTACTAGGCTCCATTCCTTAACAATGGCGCTCTCGTTATTTACGGCTTCTTGGGTTATTTGTACTCTTTTAATTCTGTCATCAATATATTGGTTAATATTCTTTTTGAAATTCCAATAGCCGTGAGCAA
>JAILNW010000243.1 GCA_024691145.1 Lachnospiraceae bacterium | reverse complement strand
AGAATAATCTTGGGAAAAAGATGGATTTTTCATATTATTATCTTACAGCACTTATATTTATTTACAATGATGGTAAAGAAAATAATGCTTTATGTGTAAAGGAATGTAAAAGAATAGCAGAAGAGATTGGTGAAGATTTCTGCAAATTCAAGGCTGAATTAATTGAAAATATGTCAGCTTTTTTAGGATGGAAGGATATATGGATTTGTGATTATAATAAAGATGTAAGTGAAGAACTTATTAAAGGCTGTGAAAATTACGGATATTATAATCATCTTGCACACATTTACACATATAGCTTTAATAATGAATATCAAAACTTCTGCAAGGTTAGTGGCCTGGAGGATAGAATTCCTTATTTTATGAAGGGAATTGAAATAGCAAAGAAAATAAGAAATGATAAACTTTATATTGAAGCATATAGAAAAAATGTAATGAATGCATCATTTCATGGTTTTTATGATGTGTGTATTCATTTTTATGAAAAAACAGCAGTTGTAGCTAAGAAGAATAATTATTATATAGATGAAGCGGCAATATATAATGGTATTGGTTATAGTAGTGGTGCCCTTGAGGAATTTGAATATGCCAATATTAATTACAATAAAGCACTTAAAATCTATTATGATTACAGATTAAGTGAGTATGTGGTAGAGACAATGTACAACATGGGTGTTAATGCCATGCTTGCTCATGACTATGAAAATGCAGCATTATATCTTACAGAATCTGCAAATGTTCTTAGAATATTAAAACTTAACAGCTTGAGAGTATGTAATATATCAAAATTGTTTGCACTTATTGCACTTGCCTGCTATCGAATAGGTAATTACTATAATGCTATTATGTATTTAAATAATGCAAGAGCCTTTCTTGAACATTTGCTTGATGATAGTGAAAATAATCATGAGTCAAAATCATCAGAATTCTGGTCTGATGCTTTGTTCTTGTATCATTATGTATCAGGCTTAATGGCTGTTACTGATATGGAATATGATAATGCTTTAGAATGGTTTGAAAAAGCTGAAGTATTTATGGGGTATTCCATGGGTGGAAAGTTTTTTAATTATCCTCAGTTTGCCATTGATAAATCAAGATTATTAAGAGTTTTAGGAAGAGAAGAAGAGGCTTTTAATGAACTTATTAAATGTAAGCAGTATTGCATAGAGGCAAAATTTGACAGAAGACTTGATGAAGTACAGTGTGAGATAGATGGAAGAAGATATATTTCAGATGCCGGAGTAATGAAAATGACAACTGTTTCTATACATGATATACTTTCACTTGTAAGGGATCAGATTAAAGACTTCGATGCAGAAAAAATGAGAAAGAATATAGACTTTCTTTCTATTTTGCAGAAAATTACAAATGAACTTCATGGTACTGTAAAGGGCGAAATCAGCAGAATTATGCCGGTTCTTAAGAACTGTATAGGCATTGATAATGTTGATATTTTAAAATTATATGATGGAAAACCTGAACTGCTTTATACTGACTCAGATCTGACAGATGAGAAGATGGATATTATATTAAAATATATAAACAAAAATAATAAAGGTTTTGTTACTTCAAAAACATATAATGATTTTGCTGACTATGATGAAATCACGACGTTATTTAATAAAGGTAAGATTTTTTCGTTTATGCTCACACCAATATATGATGCCGGAGCTCTTAATTGTGTATTTATTGCATATACTGAAATTCGTGAGCACTGGAGTGATTCAAGAGAAAAGAGGGCTTTGGATGAAAGTGATTTTGAAATTTATACATATGCCTTTAAACAGATGTTAATTGCTTTTACAAAATTACTTCAGATGCAGGAATTACAGAGAATGAAGGAAAGGGCAGAGGAAGCAAACCATGCAAAGTCAAATTTCCTTGCAAATATGTCTCATGAAATTCGTACACCAATGAATGCAATTATTGGTATGTCTGAAATTGTTTTAAGAGGCAATCTTCCTAAGGAAGAAAGAGAAAGTATAAAACAGATAAGAACAGCCGGAAAGAATCTCCTTGCAATTATTAATGATATACTTGATATATCTAAGATTGAATCAGGTAAAATGGAGATTATTCCTGTTAATTATAAACCGGTTACTCTTGTAAGGGATATTGTAAATATAATTACACCTAGAATGCAGGAAAAGAATCTTGAATTTATAGTGAAGTTTAATGATAATATTCCTTTTGAATTATATGGTGATGATATAAGATTACGACAGGTTCTTACAAATCTTCTTGGTAATGCAGTGAAATTTACTAAAGAAGGAGTTATTATACTAAATCTTGACTTTGAAAGAGAAAGCAAAGATGATAATAAGGTTTTAGTAAAAATAAGTGTTAAGGACAGTGGAATAGGAATAAAAAGCGATGATTTAAAGATGATTTATGAATCATTTACACAGGTTGACACAAGAAGAAACAGAAGAGTTGAAGGTACGGGACTGGGACTTCCTATTTCAAAGGAAATTATTGAACTTATGGGAGGAACTTTAAATGTAAGAAGTGAGTATGGAAAAGGAACTGAGTTTTCTTTTGAAATAATGCAGGATATTGTAACAGACAAACCTACATGTAATATGGTGGATATACTTGATAACGAGGACAATGAGGAGGATAATGTTACTCATTTTGTTGCACCAAATGTAAAGGTTTTACTTGTTGATGATAATGCTATTAATCTGAAAGTTGCAGAGGGGCTTCTTAGTATTTTCAGAATGAATATTATTATGGCAATGTCTGGAAAAGAAGCTATAGAAAAGGTAAAAAATAAAAACTTTGATATTATTTTCATGGATCATATGATGCCTGAAATGGATGGTATTGAAGCTACACAAATCATAAGAGCCCTTGATGATGAATATTTTAAAAATATTCCTATAATTGCACTTACGGCTAATGCTGTAAGTGGTGTTAAAAAGAAATTTGTTGAAATGGGAATGAATGATTTTGTAGCAAAGCCTATTGATATGAAGGATATTACTGAGAAACTGCTTAAATGGCTTCCAGAAGATAAAATTGAAATTCTTGATGATAATGAATGGAATGAAATTTCTTCTGATGAGAGTGATGATTCTGAAAACTTTGGAAATATTGAAGGCTTTGACGTTAAGGAAGGATTAAAGCATACAGGAAGCAGTGAATTATATAGAACTCTTCTTAAGGATTTTTATCAGACATCTAATGAAAAGATTGAGCGTATAGAAGAACTTTATAATAAGAAGGATATAAAGAATTATGTTATAGAGGTTCATGCTTTAAAGAGTGTCTGCAAAAATCTTGGGGCCATGGATCTTGCAAAACTTGCTGAAAAACTTGAGGAAGCAGGAAAAAATGAAAATATGGAGATTATAGAGAAATCCACATTAACACTTCTTGATATTTACAGACAGTATTGTGATGAACTTGCTAATATGCCATTTATTAATGCTGATAATGATAAAGAAAAGATAAGCTTAAATAGAGAGGACTTCTTAATTGAAGTGAAGAAGCTTATTGCTCCCCTTTCAGACTTTGATATGGCAACAGTTGATGAAATTATGAGAAATATTAAGGAGTATGAACTTGATGAAAATAGCAGGGAAGATTTAGCTAAACTTGTAGATTTTGTAGACAATGTATGTTTTGATGAGGCAGCAGAGTATATAAAAAATTTAGTTGGAGAATAATAGAAATAAAAACAAGGTCAGAAGACAAAAATCTTCTGACCTTAAAAATATTTTTGAAGGTAAAATAATTAGCATAATTTAGATCCAGCAGGTATACTATCATTCATAAATGCAACATTGATTGAACCATCTGGTCCGTCAGTTGCAAGAATCATACCGTTGCTTTCAAGACCGCACATCTTACGAGGAGCAAGATTAGCAACGAAAACAATAGTCTTTCCAATCATATCCTCTGGCTTATAGTACTTGGCAATACCTGAAACAATCTGGCGAGTTTCTTTGCCATCGTTAACCTGAAGGCATAAAAGCTTGCTTGACTTCTTAACTTTCTCACAGCTTACAACCTTACCAATTCTAAGATCAACCTTAGCGAAGTCATCATATTCTATAGTTTCACCAAATGGTTCTATCTCTATAGCTGGTTCTTCTTCCTTTTCTTCTTTCTTGTCAGAAGTACCATTAGAGATAATTGCATTAAGTTCTTCAATCTCTTTATCTATATCAATACGAGGGAATATAATATCGCCTCTCTTAACTGTTGTATCAGCCTTTAATACACCAAACTTGTTCATATTCTCATATGAAACGCTTGCTTCATCTGCACCAATCTGTTCCCATACCTTTGGCATAGTAGTTGGCATAAATGATGAAAGAAGTGCTGATGCAATTCTTATGCTTTCAAGCAAGTTATAAAGAACAGTTGCAAGTCTTGCTTTCTTAGTTTCGTCTTTACCAAGAACCCAAGGAGTAGTTTCATCAATGTACTTATTAGATCTGTCAACAAGCTTAAATATCTCAGCAAGTGCGTTATTAAGCTGAGTCTTATCCATAAAGTCATCAACATTTGCTCTTATAGATGTTGCAAGTTCTATAAGTTCTTTATCAATATCTTCTTCTTCACGGTCTGCTGGAAGAGTTCCGCCAAAGTATTTATCAATCATGGCAACAGTTCTTGATACAAGGTTACCAAATCCATTTGCAAGGTCAGAATTCATTCTGTTAATCATAATCTCATTAGAGAAGTTGCTGTCTGCACCAAGTGCCATCTCACGAAGAATATGATATCTTATGGCATCTGCACTGTATCTCTCTCCAAGTATCATAGGATCAACTACGTTACCAATTGACTTGCTCATCTTCTGACCATTGAAAGTAATCCATCCATGTACAGCAAGGTGCTTTGGAAGTGGAAGATCAAGTGCCATAAGCATTGCAGGCCATATAATAGCATGGAATCTCATGATGTCCTTTGCTACCATGTGAACGTCTGCAGGCCAGAATTTATCAAAGTCTTTGTACTTGTTGTTATCATATCCAAGAGCTGTAATATAGTTGCTGAGTGCATCTATCCATACATATACAACGTGTTTATCATCAAATGTTACAGGAACACCCCATGTAAATGTTGTTCTTGATACACAAAGGTCCTCAAGACCTGGTTTAATGAAGTTGTTAACCAATTCTACAGCTCTGTTCTTAGGCTGAAGATAATCAGTTTCAAGTAATAACTTCTCTAATCTGTCTGCGAAACCTGAAAGTTTGAAAAAGTATGCTTCTTCCTTTGCATCTGTAACAGGTCTTCCGCAGTCAGGACACATACCGTCTTTAAGCTGTGAAGGAGTCCAGAAACTTTCACATGGTGTACAGTATTTTCCTTTGTATTCGCCTTTATATATATATCCTTTGTCATATAACTTCTTAAATATAGACTGAACAGATTCTACATGGTAGTCGTCTGTTGTTCTTATATATCTGTCATAGCTTATGTTCATGTAAGACCAGAGATTCTTAAACTTCTCAACAATCTCATCTACGTAAGCTTTAGGAGTAACGCCGGCTTCTTTGGCCTTTTGTTCTATCTTAAGTCCATGTTCATCAGTACCTGTGAGGAACATGACATTATATCCCTGCTTTCTTCTGTATCTGGCAATGGAATCGCAGGCAACAGTTGTATAGCAGTGTCCGATATGCGGATTACCAGATGGATAGTAAATAGGTGTTGTAATATAAAAATTCTTATTCATCTTTTTTCCTCCTCTTTTAATATTGGTCTATTATTGACCTCTCATAAAATAAAATTATAGCACATAATAAAAAGGATTTCAAGAGTATGAAAATATGCTTTTTTTTCAGAATAGATATGGTATAATAATAGTGTTGATATTGGGAAAAAGGAGGATTATTGTGATAAAAGCAGGTAATAAATATATGTCTTTAGCTATTGATGAGGCATTTACTGGAATTAATAATAAACATGGAGGACCATTTGGCTGTGTCATAGTTAAGGAAGGCAAAGTTGTTGGCAAAGGCCATAACAAAGTATTAATTAATAAAGATTCAACTGCTCATGGGGAGATTGAAGCTATAAGAGAAGCAGAGAGAAATCTTGATACATTTGATTTATCAGGATGTGAATTATATACAACTGGAGAACCATGTCCTATGTGCCTATATGCAATTATGTGGGCGAATATTAATAAGGTTTATTATGGCTGTACAATTAAAGATAATGCATCTATAGGTTTCAGAGATGAAAAGTTTGATTTTCTTGCAGGTGGCAGAAAAAAACTTGAAGATTTTCTTGTTTGTATAGACAGAGATGCATGTCTTAAATTATTTGAGAAATATAATAAAATGGAACATGATATTTACTAGAATATAATTCTGCGGATATAGATAAAGCTTATGAAATGGGATTTACATGTGTAGGCTATCCTGATAAGGTAGTAAAGTATATTACAAATGAAGAATATGAAGAACTTTTGAAGCAGATAGAGAAAAAGGAACAGAAAAAAGGCTAAAAGATATACTGAAAAAATATTAAGTAGTTTAATAACTAAGGGATTAATAATAATATTAGCAGTATTATGTACAACATTATTCCAGAACAAGTACACTTTTTGGATGTAAGAGTATCTTTTCAGTGTTCTGATAAAACTTTTGAAATATTGTGTGGAGCCTATGATGAGTTAGACGAGAAACGTTGCTTCACTGATGGGCATAATTTTTAAATGATTCTATTCTTAAGAAAGTTGTAAGAATGTTTTAAGATGTAATTACTTGTGCTTTTGTAATGCATGATATATACTAAAAAAAGTTAATTTATTATGTAG
>JAILNW010000431.1 GCA_024691145.1 Lachnospiraceae bacterium | reverse complement strand
GCTGCTCTTCAATTGGCATCAATATTGGCAGACATTGAAGAAGGCGAAACGGTATTTTGTACAGATCTTACATTTATAGCTACAGTTAATCCAATTGGATACGAGGGTGCGATTCCGGTGTTTATAGATTCTGAATATAAGACATGGAACATGGATCCGAAAGCTTTGGAAAAGGCATTTGAATTATATCCTAATACAAGAATAGTTATTTTAGTAGATTTGTATGGTGTTCCTGCGCAGATAGATGAAATACAGGAAATATGTACCAGACATGGAGCAACATTAATTGTTGATTCTGCGGAATCTTTAGGAGCTACATATAAAGGTAAGCATTGTGGCACTTTTGGAAATTACAGTATATTTTCATTTAATGGAAATAAAATTATTACAGGTTCTTCAGGCGGAATGTTTGTTACGTATGATAAAGAAGCAGCAGATAAGGTAAGAAAATGGGCTACACAGGCAAGAGAAAATGTTCCTTGGTATCAACACACAGAAAGAGGATTTAACTATCGCATGAGCAATGTTATTGCCGGTGTAGTTAGAGGACAACTACTTCATCTGGATGAACATATTAAGCGAAAATTCGAAATATATGAAAGATACAAGCAAGGTCTTAAAGATTATCCTGTTACAATGAATCCTTACGATGCAGAAAATTCGCATCCGAATTTCTGGCTTTCCTGTCTTTTAATTGATAAAGATGCTATGTGTAAACAGGTACGTGGTGAGACAAGCGTAGAGTATTATAGTGAGCCGGGTAAAACGTGTCCTACGGAAATACTTGATAAACTTGCAGAATACAATATTGAAGGACGACCTATTTGGAAACCAATGCACATGCAGCCTATCTTCAAAGATCGAAAATTGGTTACAAAAGATGGTATTGCCGATGATAATACAGAATCTGTAGGAAATGACCTTTTTGACAGAGGCGTTTGTCTTCCAAGTGACATTAAGATGACAGATGAACAGCAGGATATGGTAATAGAAATAATTAAAGAATGCTTTGAATAATATTGACACAGGTGCGCTTATGAAACAATACAGGAAAAAAGGTTTTTATGAAAGAATAATAAAAAGAGCAATAGATATAATTTGTTCACTTCTTGCCCTCTTGGTTTTTGGGTGGTTATACATAATCGTAGCCATTTTGGTGAAAACTAAATTGGGAAGTCCTGTATTATTTAAACAGATAAGACCGGGAATTATAGATAATAAAACAGGAGAAGAAAAGCTCTTTACTTTGTACAAATTTCGCACTATGACAGATGAAAAAGATGAGAACGGTAAATTTCTTCCTGATGAAATACGCCTTACTAAGTTTGGTAAAATGTTAAGAGCGACATCTTTAGACGAATTGCCGGAAGTGTTTAATATTCTTAATGGCACGATGACTATTATAGGACCGAGACCGCAGCTAGTAAGAGACATGGTCTTTATGGACGACAAGCAGAGGCTGAGACATACAGCAAGACCGGGACTTTCAGGATTGGCTCAGATTAGCGGACGAAATGGAATAACGTGGGAAAACAAGTTTAAATATGATTTGGAATATATTTCAAAGATTTCTTTTCCTGAAGATGTTAAAATAGTATTTATGACGGTTATGAAAGCGTTTATTAAAAAAGAAGGAATTACTGAAGAAGGGTATGCAACTGCGGCAGACTATGGTGATTATCTTCTTAAGACAGGCAAAGTAAGTCAAGATGAATATGACAAGAAGCAGGAAATAGCATTGGAATTATTACGGAACTATAAGAACAATAATTAAGATACATAAAAATGCAGTGTAGAAAGGAGGTAGCAGATGAATGAATTAGTATCCATTATTATGCCATCCTACAATACTGCAAATTTAATATTAGAATCAATACAGTCTGTTCTCAATCAGACATATACTAATTGGGAATTGATTATAGTAGATGACTGCTCGACAGATAATACTGAAGAAGTTGTCAAAAGTATTAATGATGACAGAATAAGGTTTATTAAGAAAGAACAAAACAGCGGAGCAGCAGAAAGCAGAAATTTTGCACTTCGGGAAGCAAAAGGAAGATGGATTGCTTTTCTCGACAGCGATGACTTGTGGAAAAAGGATAAGCTGCAAAAGCAGATTCAGTTTATGGAAGATAACGGATATGCTTTTTCGTATACAGATTACGAAGAAATTGATGCAGAAGGCAACAGACTTGGAGTGCTGGTTACAGGACCTGACAGAGTGACTAAAAGAGGAATGTATCGTTACTGTTGGCTCGGATGCCTTACGGTAATGTATGATATGACTAAGATAGGCTTAATTCAGATTAAGAATATAAGAAAAAATAATGACTACGCTATGTGGCTTAAGGTTTGCAAAAAAGCAGATTGTTACCGATTGAATGAAAATTTGGCTTACTACAGGAAAGGGCGAGGAGGAAGCATAAGTACACATAGTAAGTGGAAATTGATAAAGTGGCATTACAGGTTGTTCCATTATGCAGATGAAAAAAATCCAATTTCAAGTTGTTTTTGTACTATGAGAAATATGGTTTTCGGATTTTATAAAAAGAAAAAATATATTAAGCAACAGGTTGATTGATAACAAGATGAGGACGCTATATGGATAGAGATTCTTTTTTATATAAGTTAAGAAGGCGAATGCAGATTTGTGCATACAAAGTTGTGCCGAATGAAACATTGTCAAAGTTTTATTATAAAATAGTGATGCACGAAAAATTAAATATAAAAGAACCTAAAACGTTTAATGAAAAACTGCAATGGATGAAATTATATTATTTCCCTAAAAATCAGTTAGTTGCAGATTGCTCTGATAAGTATAAGGTACGGGAATATATTAAGGATAAGGGATACGAAAATATATTGGTACCTTTGATTGGTTATTGGAGAGATGCAAGGGATATAGAGTGGGAAAAATTACCGGATAAATTTGTTTTAAAATGTAATCATGGA
>JAILNW010000391.1 GCA_024691145.1 Lachnospiraceae bacterium | reverse complement strand
AAGGCCTTAGAATGAGCGATAATAAAGACCTTTTATATCGTGCAAATATGCGCACTGCTGTAGTTGCTATGCACGTTATTATATCGATTTCAGCATATGTATATACGATTTTAAATAATATGCTTGATTCTAATGGTGGCTTGTATAAGACACTGGTTGTGCTGACGGGTGCGTTTGGGATTCCGATTTCATATCTTTTGATGGCATCGATTGTCAAGGAAATAGCAATGATTGACGGGGTTATTGTGACGGCTTTCTTTGCGGGAGATTTTTGGCCGATGTTTAATAGAGCATATGTTATTGTATTAGCGGTGGTTGCGACATTGATAGTTTTAGTATATGTTCCGTTTATTTCGTTTGAGAATATAGACATAAAAAGAAAGCTGCGAAAAGAAGAAAAACCAGGTGTATTAGGTGATGTTTATGCGATAGTTGTATTTACGATGATAGTGAGTTATATATTATGTTGTTTAGGTATAGATATAAATGGAGAACAAAACCTGTTATGGCAAGTAGCTACTATAGTCTTTTTTGTGAGTTCTCATGCATACACTTGGTTAGAAAATGTAGTATAAGAATAAGCTAGAGGTAAATGAGATGTCAGTTAAGGGAAAAGAGATAATAAATATAGATAAAGGAAATGCTGTATGTCCTGTTTGTGGGAGTGATATGAAAGCAAATGGGGTTTTGTGTTCGTGTTATCCGGAATGTCGGTATGATGCAAGTTTAGATTATGGTGAATACCCTACACTTCAGCCTGTTAAGGCGGGTGTTGATACAGTTTCTGCGCTTAAAGCCGAACATGATATAAAAGAAAAAGAAATAAAAAAAGCTGAAGAGGATAGAATAAAGAAGGAGAGCGAATACAATGAGGCTATAAAAAGGAGGGAGGAATTAGAAAAAGAAAATGACCAGCTGAATAATAGAATCAAAAACATCGAAAATGAAAAGAAAGAATTACAAGTTGAGCTTGAGAATAAAGATAAAGATTGTAAAATTCTTAATTCCAAACTCAGCCTTTATGATATGAGAATAACTAAATTAAAGTCAGATATAGGAAAAATACAAGAACTCGAAAATGAAAAGGCAGAACTGGTTAGTGCTAAGAGTAGTTTGGAACAGAAGCTTAAGGAAAGAGATAATAGTATAAGCAAATTAAAAGCTGAAACGAAAGGGGAAAGAAAGGAAACTATTATAATAACCAGTTATCCTGTGAGTGCTTTTATATGTGTAATGATTCTACTGGTCGTTTTAATATTTAATTACAGTGGTGCATTAGAGATTGATCTGAATAATTACATGTTTGGAAGAACGGGATTGAGTTATGTGTTGGCAATACAATTATATATGCTTTTTTGTGCTGCAAGTGCGGCATTGTTGTATAACACCAAAGTCGATAATAATTTGGCGTATATTATGTGTGCTTTTATGTATATTGTGCTGTTTTTTAGTTATTTGCAATTTTGTCTGTTATTAGGGGAAATTGTAGATGATAGTATAGTTGTGCTCTTGTTTGCCGGATTATTACTTACTATAATAAAATGTTCTCATTTAGGGGAACAGGATATGGAAATGGATTCTTTTTGTTACTTTATATTATATATTATAGTTTGTTTTGCGTGGGTGATTAATACAGATATAAAAAGATACGGTGGATCTTCTTATTTTCAGGTAATATTGGAGTATTCTTGGTACAAGATTCTTGTTCTTGTGTCTATAGCCATATTGGAATTATGTAGAACGGCATATAAAAGAATAAAAATATGTGGGAATAAGGATAATTTAAACAGGGTAAATGTACGCGTGGCTGTAATAGTATTACATATTATTTTGATGTTTTCGGCATATTTCTACACAACTGATAATCATATGGATATAGCATATACTTTTACATATAATCCGATGATAGTGTTAGTGGAGGTTCTGGTGATGCCGATAGCATACTTGTTAATGGCATCAGTAGCCGGAGAGTTAGCTATATTTGATGGGCTTATGGTAGCTGCATTTTATGCAAGAAATTTCTGGCCTGAATATAATATTGAGTTTACAACGATGTTGCTGTGCGTTCTGGCAGTAGGTATTACAGTACTAATTCCGTTTATTCCCTTTGAGGACAAAAAGATAATAAATGGAAAACAATCGAACAAATCAAATATGCTTTTCGTAATGGCTGTATTATCCATGGTAATGGGCTATATGTTATGTTGTAATGACTTGAGGGATATTGAAGATGTACAGAAAACGTCAGGGCGTATAGCGGTTTGCTTTTTTGCTGTAGGTTCCATTATTTATTCATGGATATTAAGTCAAGGAAACGGTATATATGGTCGTGAATCCAAAGCTATATATAATATCAAGAGAAAAATA
>JAILNW010000388.1 GCA_024691145.1 Lachnospiraceae bacterium | reverse complement strand
TTTTTCTTATACATAATCTTATCTGTATCAACATAAACCTTTATTTCTCTTGCCCAGGCATGCAAAAAATACCTAGACAAAAATGGCAGGCTCACATAAATACCCGTCATAATTATCATAGGTATATTATAATAAAATATACAGGTTAACAATATCATTATTAGCAAAACTATGTATTTTACTCTGTTTTTTATCATAATTTCTTCACATCCGGTATGTCAATTAGTGTTTGTATTCTTTGTAAAATATCCATCACATTTATGCCATCAGCCTTAGCCCTGGCATTTAATACAATTCTGTGGGAAGATACATCATAAAAGGCTTTTATTACATCCTCTGGAATAACATAATCCCTTCCACTTAGATATGCATATGCTCTTGACATATGTAATAGTGCAATACTTCCTCTTGGACTAAGCCCAAGTTCAAGTTCCTGATCTTTTCTTGAAAGTTCCACAAGATCAACTATATATTCATATATCACATCTTTCACACAAACATTCTCAACATCATTCTGAGCTTCAATAATATCTTCAAAAGTTACAATTGGCACAAGTTTTCCAATCTTATCAGAAGATTCTTTTTTTAAAATATCAACCTCATTATCGTGACTTGGATACCCCATTGACAATTTAATCATAAATCTGTCCAGCTGTGATTCTGGAAGTTTTTGTGTTCCAACTGAACCTAAAGGATTCTGTGTGGCAATAACACAAAATGGCTCAGGCACGCTTCTTGTTACTCCATCAACTGTAACCTTTCCTTCTTCCATTATTTCAAGCAAGGCTGATTGAGTTTTAGGTGAAGTTCTGTTTATTTCATCCGCGAGGAAAAGATTACATATTGCGGCTCCCTTTATATATTCAAATGCATTGGTCTGCTTATTGTACATAGAAAAACCCGTTACATCTGCTGGTAGAACATCCGGTGTAAACTGCATTCTTCTATATTCTAAAGATAAGACCTTTGAAAAAGCCACAGCCAGCGTAGTTTTACCAACTCCTGGAATGTCCTCAAGCAATATATGTCCTTTTGCTAATATAGCTGCCATGACTTTCTCTATTACATCATCTTTTCCCATTATTACATTACTTATTGATTTTTGCACTTCAATAAATTTATCATGTCTCATCTTATTCCTCCGAAAATCAATCTGTTCCTTCATCTTCAATTGTTGAATATGTATCTGTTACCTTATATGTTCGTCCAGCTTCCAGATTCATTCCGGAACTCATAGTATCCGGATATTGATTTTTTCCATCACTAAAAATTACCAATATATTCTCGCCCTTCTGAGTTATAGAATATGTATACATACCATTACCTATATCATCCATAAGGAATCCTGGCCATTCCATAAACTTTGTCTGGCCACCATCAGCATAGAAATATATATATATAGTTTTATTCCAATTATCTGGCTTCTGGAAAAATACAACCTGTTCATTCTCATCTCTCTGTTTTTTTGTAAATGGGAAAGTCTGTTTTACAATCATTCCTTCCTGACTTTTTCCAGTAAGTGTTATATATGCTGTTTCATCGTAGTCCATATTCTTTCCAAATGTAATCTTTTTACCTTTTTCATATTTATAACTCTTCCCACCAAATGAGAATGTTGATTCTGTTGTATTAATTGCCTGTAAGGTTACTGTCAAATCATCAGTATAAAAATTGGAATCGTTTCCATATCCAGTTACAGATACCATAGGAATATTCATTTTATCCCCTTTCTCATCATATATAACAACAATAGAATCTGCTGGTATAACACCTGTTAATCTGCCATCTCTTGAGTCAAGTATTGCATTTACTTCAGCCTGATTCTGATATAATCCCTCTGAAAGTTTTGTTGGAATATCAATATGATAATCACTGCTTGCATTAATTATAGCAACCCCCTTGTCTCCTCTTTCTATTACAATTACATTAATCGTATCATCTGGATTATAAATTACTTCATCCTCGCCAACCATAGCATTTCTAAACTTGTTGATGGCAACAATATCTGTATCAACATAAAAACTGTCGCCTTTTGCACCTACCTGATTAACACTTCCATACCAGTTGTTCTTAGCACCTCCACCCTGTGGACGCGAAAAGAATACTGGTGTAGTCTTTCCTCTTGCAGCCATAACAGCCCATGCAACTTTAATCTGATTATTACTATATGATTTATAGTTTCCTGCAATATATGTATGGTAATCTTCAACAAATGTAACTAGTTTGTCTGGTGTTGTACCATCCTTTGAAAAATCATACATATTCTCTTCTCCGATTCTCTGATCATTAATCCAGGCTTTCACAATATTAGAATTATTTGGGGCTGAAACATGTCCAATAATATCTGCATATTGTCCCCTTATTTCATAATCTTTTGGGTTGATTGTATTATGTACACTATCACTTAAAGCCGTCATTTCGCCAAATATAAATGCATCTTCTTTCTCAGTTTTTATAGCACTAATAATATTTGGCCAAAAATCGTTTGGATAAATTGCTCCTTCTTCAACCAGCTCTGTTGGAAGTGCTATATTGTCTGCAGCGGAAAACTTGAATCCATCTACTCCACAATCTATACACTCTTTTAAAAATTCAATAAGACACTTCTGCACTGCTGGATTTTCTGTATTAACATCAAAACCTAATCCATTTTTAAAATAAGTTTTCGCAAGTCTTGTATTGCTAGTTGCTCTTGAAAAACCAGATATATGAATAAGTGAATTAATTCCACCAGCCGCATCAATTAATGACTGGGAAATTTTTTCTTTCTTATCAGTTACCTGATTTGCTATAACATCAACCATTATTTTTATTCCGTATTTTTCTGCGGATTTACACAAACTTTCAAGTTCTTCCTTTGTTCCAAGCTGATAATTACCAATCTTATAATCTGTTACCTGCAAATGATTATCCCATTTACCTTTTCCGAAGAGTTTCATGCTATTATCAGTATTAATGCATTCTGTAACAGGTGAAGTTAATACAGCACTATATCCCGCTGTTGCTATCTCCGCAAGATTCTCTTCTATTGTTTTAAATGACCAGCACCATGCGTAAAGTATAACACCATCTTCAATATCATCCAAAAGACCATACTTATACTTTGTCATATCTGCCTTTCCCTTTATCTCATATTCTTCTTCCTTAGATAAGTCTACGCCGTATTTTTCCTCATAATTAATCTCTTCTTCAGCAATTTTGTTATTTGATGCCTGAGAATTATTATCATTATTCAAGGATTTAATTATTATCGTCGCACAAATAGTTACTACTACTACTATAACCATAACCATTAATATATTCTTAGTCATTTTATCATTCAACATGTATTTCTCCAATCCGCCCTTACTACCAAGAGCTAAACTTATAATTATTTGTGAATATCCCCGAAATGGTTAGATTGTTTAATAACTCTTATAATTATTCTCCCCAAGAACAATACCTATATATACTTATTTTACCAAATTTTATCATTTTTTTCAATGCAAACTTAAATAAAACCGGCAACTATGTAAACATTTTCTTACAATTGCCGGTTTATCTGTATTAATCAAGATTTTTATTTTCTTCCATTCCAAGAACAATATTCATATTCTGAACAGCTGCACCCGAAGCCCCTTTTCCAAGGTTATCAAACATTGCAGTCACTGTTGTCTGTTTATCATTTCCACAAACAATTATATCAAGCTTATTGGTATTAATAAGTGTATTAGCATACAAAGTAGGTG
>JAILNW010000375.1 GCA_024691145.1 Lachnospiraceae bacterium | reverse complement strand
TGACGATGAGATTATCAACAATAATATTGCCTTAATTAATACTATTTCTATTAATATGGAGTGGAAATATGAGTTTTATGAAAATAGATCTTTACTTTTTGGATATGACGATATATTATATCAAAATACTATATCTCGTGCTGTTTTTGGAAGTTTTTCAGAGGAAGATGTGTATTTTCTAAATGGTGAAGAAATAAAAGCTATTACTCTTCCATTGAAAAAATATGGTGATACACAGCTTGAATATATTGCAATAATGTCAGAAAACTATAAATTAAAAGAGTTCATTGAGAAAATATATTTTGAGGATATTAATACTATAATAGATAATGAAATATCCGCATCTGAATCAGCTGAAGGTAATGGCATATATGTTATAATGCCTTCTTACCATCACGATTATTCAATTGACCTTGTAAATGATTTAAAAGCTCTTGGTATTAAAAAAATATTTGCTAATTATCCCGATTTATCAGGTATAACTAATGATCATATTGCTATTTCAACAATTAAGCAAAAAGCAGATATCACCTTTAGCGATATAGGATTAATGACAAATGCAAATCCTATTTATTATGAAATGAAAAATAATCTTAAAAACACTACCATTAACAGACCCGTTCTTGTTTTTAACAAACCTTATATTTATATAATAAGAGATAGCGATACAAAAGAGGTTTGGTTTGTGGGAACGGTTTATAATCCATAAATTTTTAATTTAATTAAATATCTTTTTAACCGATAACTAGTATAGAGATTTTTACAAATTCTATACTAGTTTTTTATTATTTTAATTTTAATTTAATATTTTCGTAATTTCTATTTACAAATATGTAACACTATGTTATAATAAAATCACGTTAATGAGTAAACAATTATGTAAGGTAGTTTTAAGGAGGTTATTATGAAAGGTTTAAACAAATTTTCATCGCTATTTAAAAATCCACAAAATAAGAAAGGAATTATTAAAACAGCTTCTATTCTCAGCATTATGCTTGCTGTTATTATAGGTGTAGGTGTTGTAAAGTCCAAGGCATCTTCAGTTAAAGAGATTCATAACACTTTAGCTCAGGGCATGGATGTAACAATAAAAGAGAATTCTTCATGGCAGCAAGGTTCACAGTATTTCTACGGATATGAAATGATTATTAAGAATTCATCCGAGAAGAATATTACTAACTGGAATGCATCTGTAACATTTCCTGAATCAATTACTATAAGCCAGTCATGGTGTGGTAATTACAAATCAGATAAAAGTACAATATCTATTACTCCTGTTGATTATAATAAAAATATTATGAAGGGTAATAACATTAACATAGGTTTTATCATTTACTCTGATAGCAAGATTGATTTGGATTCTGTAAAGGTTGACTTTAGTACAGATTCTGATAATGTAACACCAGCAACTTCTGCTCCTGTTACTTCAGCACCTGTTACAAATGCTCCTGAAACTCAGGCTCCTGTAAATCCTGAAACTAAGGCACCTGCTACAGATTCTCCAGCAACTAAGACTCCGGCAACAAAGGCTCCTTCTTCTGATGATACAAAGGGCGGCACTCCTGTTGCACAGCATGGACGTTTATCACTTTCTGGTACTAATATCGTTGATAAGAATGGAAAGACATTTGTTCTTAAAGGTGTAAGTACTCATGGTATTCAGTGGTTCGGAGAGTATGTTAACAAAGATGCATTTAAGACGATGCGTGACGACTGGAATATCAACGTTGTAAGACTTGCCATGTACACTGACCCTAACGCAGGATATACAGAAAGCATGCAGGATCTTGTTGATAAAGGTGTTTCATATGCGACAGATTTAGGATTATATGTAATAATCGACTGGCACATTTTATCAGACGGTAACCCTAATACATACAAAGATAATGCAATTGCATATTTTAATAAAGTTTCTAAGAAATATAAAGATTATGAGAATGTTATTTATGAAATCTGTAACGAGCCTAACGGCGGTGTTACTTGGCAGAATGACATTAAGCCTTATGCGCAGGATGTTATTAAGACTATTCGTGCAAATGATAAGAATGGTATTATAGTTGTAGGTTCTTCTACATGGTCACAGGATGTTGATGTTGTAGCACAGGATCCAATTAAGGGATATGATAACATTATGTATACACTTCACTTCTATGCTGCCACTCATAAAGATGACTTAAGAAATAAGATGACAAGTGCTATTAAGAGCGGACTTCCTATCTTTGTTACAGAGTTTGGTATCTGTGACGCTTCAGGAAATGGCGGAATTGATTACGACTCAGCAAATACATGGATTGATGTTATGAATAAGAATAATGTAAGTTACGTAATCTGGAACTTGTCTAACAAGAATGAAACTTCAGCACTTATTGATTCAAGCTGTACTAAGACATCAGGCTGGAGTACAAGTGATTTATCTGACGAAGGTAAATGGTTCGTAGATATCATGCATAAATAATTGCTAACCCATTAAAATAAATAAATATTCCAACAAACAGGCCCTTGCCAGATGGCAAGGGCTCTTGTTTTATCAGTTTAATTAATCAAAATGCTTACCACAAGTACAGAAATCATATAACTGCTGTGTTCCCTTTGCAGTTTTACCAAATTCCTTTATATCTTTTCCAATAAGCTCAGTTGCCTCTTCTTTTGTAAATGTAAAAGTTTGTGGTCCATCTTCTGTAGAATACTCATAACTCATATAACTTAAATTTCCTATTAATGCTATTAACTGCATTGATTCTTTCTTCAGTTCCTCCTTAAATTGTTCTTCCTGTATATTATATATAGTTTTTTCAGTTTTTATTATCCATCCATAGGGTTCTTCGGCTGTCTTTAATTCTGTAGTAAAATTACCAACTAAATCCCTAATTCTTACAAGCCCCGCAAGAGTATTGTCAGCAGAAATATTTCCTACATAAGGATTATATGCATGATATAAGGCTGCAGCATTTTTATCAATCATACCATCCTGCCATACTATATAGTCATTAATTCGAACCTCTTTTATTTCACAATCATTTGTAAATGAAAGTTCAACATGTTCTCCCGAAAGATTTTGCTTTTCTCCATATATATTTACAGTTACCACTCCGTCTTCGCTGGAAAAATCGTACTTAACTTCATATATCGTACTTCCTTTAAATTCTAATTCATTTTTATCAACTTCCACATCATAATAAACAAATTCTGATATATCTAATTTTCTGTTTTCAACAGCACTTATCTTCTTTCTCATAATTACAACCGCCACTGCCATAACAGCCAATAAGACAACCAGCACTGCACTTATTGCAATTATCTTTTTATTAGTTCCTCTTACCTTTTTCAGATAGTCAACCTCTTTAATATTCTCTTCAGCAACTTCCTCTTTTTCTGGTTTCATTTCATCGTATAATTCTTTACATTCTGCGCATTCATCTAAATGTTCTCCAATAGTTTGTTTTGTTTCATCACTAACTAACTCATCAATGTATAAAGGAAGTATATCCTTTACTACTGCACATGGAATTTTATTACCCATTACGATTCATCTCCTTTTTAATTTTTTCCTTACCTCTGTAAAATGTAACTCTTGCCCAGTTTTCTGACTTCGACATTATCTCTCCAATATCCTTAAAGGATAAATTACCAAAAAGCCTCAGATACATTATCTCCTTTGTCTGTTCATCCAGATTATGCATCTTTTTCATTAGCTCCAAATAAGATTCTTTTTGGATAAATTTATCTTCATTCAGTTCTTCATTTGGATGATCTTCCTGCAATTCCTCATGTTTCGGATTCTTCTTATAATATTTATATAAAGAATTCTTGGCAATTGCACAAAGCCAGGTTGTTACTTTGCAGCTTCCGTCAAATCTGTTAACACTCTTTATAGCCTGATAAAATGTCTCTTGTGTTATTTCTTCTGCCAGAGCTTCATCATGAGTAAGAGATAACAGGTATCTGTATACCACGTCTGAATATTTCTGATACTCATCATTTGTCATTATGATTTTCTCCCCTTTCTTACGTTTCTATTTATTAATACCTGAAAAAATGAATTCGTTACAAGTTTTATAAAATTTTTTCAAAAAAATTTTAAGCCATATGAAATTACAAATCCATATGGCCTATATACTATTATTAATTACTTTTCTTTTTTGCATAAAGGTATAGGAAGTATACCATTAACAGTTCTCCAAACATACTGATAAAAAATATCAAATCCGCATTACCAGTTGCTGGTCCAAGTGCTGAAAAAACAAACATAAATAAACCTGAAAGAAACAACTGAGGTTTCTTTTGCTTTATCCATGCAACAATACCCATAAGCATCATAGGAATTACTGTACCAAATGATAATACCATGCTGATACTGTTAGCCCAGGCCGGAGTAGCTTCACTTGAAGCATATCGTATAACCCCTGCCATGCTCTTCTTCTCAAGTACTGTAGATAATCCCTCAATGACACCTGCTATCATTAATAGTCCTGTAAATGTCCATATGATAATCTTCATAGGTTTCTTCATGTTTAGTGCATATCCGCATATTGGGAAAATAAGCGGAATCAGAAATCCATGTGCCACGAATCTCACTGGACTTATGGCTTCCAAAACATTTTCTGGAAGAACAGCTCCTAATCCTATAATTGCAGCATCAAGTATAAGTCCAAATGTAACAAGCACTGTGCAAAATACAATCGGCTCTTTCTTTAAAGAAAAAAGTCTCACTGCAACAATAATCTCTGCTAAAACTATGCACCATATTGCATATGGGCAAATGCTAATTAATACATCTCTCATAAGTGTACATTCCCCTTTATTTTTTTATTATATAATCATTTTACATATAAACTGTATGAAAGTCAAATCAGGTAAAATCCTTATGATTTGGTCCATCTGTATAAACCAGCATAAACACCATTTTTTCTTATAAGTTCCTCATGTGTTCCTGTTTCTTCTATACCCTTCTCTGTAAGAACTATAATTCTTTCAGCATTTTTAATAGTTGAAAGTCTGTGGGCAATTACAAGAGTTGTTCTGTTATGCGCCAGTTTTTCAAGAGATTCTTTAACTATATTCTCGCTTTCATTATCAAGCGCACTTGTTGCTTCATCAAATATAAGTATAGGAGGATTCTTTAAAAATACCCTTGCAATTGATATTCTCTGCTTTTGTCCTCCAGATAGTTTTATTCCCCTTTGTCCTATATCAGTTTCATATCCATTTGGAAGAGACATTATAAACTCATGGGCGTTGGCATTCTTTGCTGCCTCAATTACCTCTTCCCTTGTAGCCTCTGGTCTTCCATATCTTATATTATCATAAACATTCCCAGAAAACAGGTAGACATCCTGCTGCACAATTCCAATATTATCCCTAAGACTTTTTAGTTTTACATCCCTTATATCATTGCCATCTATAGTAATCTTACCCTTTGTTACATCATAGAATCTTGGAATAAGACTGCAAAGTGTTGTCTTTCCTCCTCCCGAAGAACCAACAAGAGCCACATAAGTACCTGCAGGAATCTTAAGATCAATATGTCTTAAAACTCTGTGGGCAGTATCATTATATTTAAAAGACACATCATCAAAAACAATATCGCCCTTTACATTTTTAAGGATTTTTGCATCTTCAGAGTCCTTTATATCTGGCTCAATCTCAAGGATTTCCATAAATCTTTCAAATCCTGTATATCCATTCTGAAACTGTTCTGTAAAGTCAATCAGTGTTTTAATAGGATCAGTAAATACATTTATATACATAAGGAATGCTATAAAGTCTGGTACACTTACCATATCTTTTGTTA
>JAILNW010000366.1 GCA_024691145.1 Lachnospiraceae bacterium | reverse complement strand
TTTAAGGTACTTAGCTATTTCAATCTCCTCCATGATTTTGTCAAATGTTAATACTGGATCACAGATATCAAGAATATCTGAAATAAACAGTGGTAATCTTGCTTGCTTTGATGTATAATAAATATTGTTATACTTTTTCATTGCAGAATAATTATAACACAAAAATAAGAATCCTTAAAGGAGTATTCCAATAAGGATTCTTTTTTTATAGGACTTTTTTCACAGCCCCTTTTATTATATTTCTCTATTCTAATACCTTGCCATCCTGTATACGTATTATTCTTGAGCAAATGCCTGCTACCTGTTCATCATGTGTTACCATAACAATTGTTTTTCCTGATTCGTGAACCTTTTTTAGTATATCCATGATGTTTTCAGTGTTTTTCTGATCAAGTGCACCTGTAGGTTCATCAGCAAGAATAAGTTTGCTGTCCATAGCAAGTACCCTTGCAATAGCACATCTTTGCTGCTCTCCGCCTGATAACTGTTTTGGCATTTGTTTTAACACATGCTCTATTCCTAGAAGCTTAGCATTTTCATTTACAAGTTCTTTTATCTTGTGTTTTGGTGTCTTTCTGTTCCATAGGGGCATTGCTATATTATCATAAACATTAACATAATTCATTAAAGCAAAGTTCTGGAATACAAAACCTATATTATCTTTTCTGAACTGGTCTAGTTTCTTTTGGGAATATGTATGTACAGGCTTGTCTTCAAACATATATGTTCCTTCTGTAACATTGTCCATTCCTCCAATAATACTTAGCAAAGTGGACTTTCCTGAGCCTGATGTTCCCATTATGGCAACAAACTCTCCCTCTTCTATAGTTAAATCAATTGATTTTAAAACTTCATTTTTATTCTTGCCATTAGTATATACTTTCGTAAGTCCTTTCATCTCAATCATTTATAGCACCTCCGTCATTAATTCCTTTATGCTGTATTTACGAACAAAATGCATTGGCAGTATCATTGAAATAGCAAATGCTATTAGTAAACTTATTAAACCAAAACCATACACAGATTTAGCAATAACCATTATAATTATGTCCACACGTTCTTTATTGCCCCACATTAGCTTCAATAAATATCTGCTTAAGGCAGCCGAAGCAATATATGTAATAACTAATTTTAAACCATTCTCTATTGCAAATATCCACACCATATCTTTTTGCAACACACCAGTTAATCTAAGACAAGTATATTCATAAAGATCTTTTCTTATTTCAATAAACTGAAGACACATGCCGATTAGAAAACTTGCAATATAAAAAACAACGAACAGTTTTAATATATATCCCCACATTACTCTTGTCCTGTCCCCGGCATTATCCATTTGCTCCTTGATATTTCCTACAGTTAAATCACAATCATATTTATCAGCTATTTTATATATATCATCAGATGCCTCATCAAACATATTGTCTTTAGATGAAAAAATCAAATTATCAGCTAAATAATCTTCTCCAGATATTGCAACAATCTCATTATTCATATTTATATTTTGTATCATGTCACCTTCACCTACTCCAAATAAAATCTGAGAGTCAAACCATTCTTGACCTTCTTGTAATATTCCAGCAACCTCATATATTATATTTCCTGTCTCATATTTTGTTCCTAGTTCTATATCTCTAAAATTATATCCAAGATATAAACACCAATGATTTTCATCAGATAACTGCTTTTTATTTAATTCTGCACTTTTATATAATTTATATTTAAATATTGGCAATGCATCATAACTAACAAATAATACTTTGATATTGCTGCCCCAGGTTAACTTCTCATCTTCTGACATATTTTCTTTTTGTAAACTTAATATCTCCTTTGAAAAAACTGGTGCTCCACCAGAATCTAATTCTCCGAATCCACATATGCTTTTCTTTTTTAAGATCTCTTTATAAATTTTGCTGCCAGTATCATCACTGCAATTTTCAACACGCACTATACCTAAATTTTCAATATTTTCATTTAACACAGGCTCACATATGTTTTCATTTAAATTCTGCATATATAATATAGCCGAAGCCATAATTATCATTATAAAGCTGATACAGTTAACTGCCATAAACAAAAATGAATGTGTTAAATGTGCCGTTATTAATATTACTGCTAATTTTATACGATGAAAAAAATTCATACTCACATGCCCTTTCTATTATTTTAACAACAATTTCTTTATATTAATTAACATTATAACCTGCACCTGCCATGCAACAATAACTGTCACAAGCAAAAAGACAATAACAAATGATAATAATGGACTTTTAAAAAAATCCAAGGTTCCTTTAAGGATACTTTTATTATAAATACCTATTATTATCTCTAATGTTTCTGAAGCAAGGAAAGCAATACCTAAAAATCTTCCCCATGTTTTTAACACATTTTTATATAAATCATTTCTTGTATATCCAAAAGCTCTTTTTATAACCATCTCCTGTTTATGGCATTCAAACCACATACGACCAATTGCTACGCAATTAACTAAGGCAAATACACATACTATTTTATAAAAAAGTTCTCCCATTCTTTTTATAAAAAAATCAATATAATTATCTTCAGCTGATTTTTTGGTACCAATTCTTATAGTAATATTATTACTATTGCATCGCTCTTCTAACTTTGAATAATATGCTGATAAATCCTCATCAGATTCTATACTTAATTCAATTATATTTATCCACTCTAACTGGTTTATTAATTCTTTTTTTAACTGTGCTTTAATTTTATCACTTGCATTATAATAATAAATATTAATTCGATTATCATAATAAGTTAATATTCCCTGCTCAGGTAATACAGATGCTGTGCATTTCTTATTAAGAATCTGCATTTGCAACCCTTTAGATGTTTTTTTACAATATTTCTTAATATCTTTTCCTACAGCAACAACTGTATCAGGAGAATAATCCTTTTCACTTTTATTCAGAATCAAATCAACATCTTTTGCTTCAAGAGAATTCCCCACATTGAAACGCAATCCAACTATTGAATAATGAATATTATCTTCAAAATCTCCTATAACAGAGGATATAATATCAATATTTTCAAATTCCCCTGTTTCTTCATATCCCTCACCAAGAGAAATAAGCATATTCATTTTATTCTTATAATTGCTGTTATCACTGCTGACCTGCTTATTATTTTCTCGATATAAAAGTACATAAAACAATGAATAAATAACTAACATAATACTAACTAACAAAAATACATCTTCTTTTCGACCTATAAATTTTTTCATATGACATACCTCATTAAGTATTTGCGATTAGTTTAAAACTTACGTTACTATTCACATAACTTTCCCAATAGGTCGCAGACCATCTACTTCGCATATGTCGCTGCATAGCAGCTTATGTCTGCGACTATGGGGAAAGTTCCTGCTTCACAGGTTTAGTATAATATGGCTTACAGCTTTACATACAAGTATGTACGCTGTATCCATATTATACTAAATGTGAATAGTAACATTTATATATTACATTATAGGAAATTTTTTCCAATTTGTCAATTTATAAAAGAGCCA
>JAILNW010000350.1 GCA_024691145.1 Lachnospiraceae bacterium | reverse complement strand
TAAGCAAGGTCTTTTGCACAGGAATAGTGATTGTCATTATCAAGGCCATTAGGCGTTATAAAATTGGTGTTATTTAATCCTAGATATTTTGTATTTATTGTCATAAGGTTTGTAAAATTAAGTATACTATTAATACTGTTTTCTTTACTGTTATTATATATGGTTTGTGTTTCAGAATTGTTTAATTTACTCCCTATATATTCCGCTATGCAGGCAGCGCTGTCATTATGAGATTCAAGCATTAATGAGTATAAAAGATCTTTTAAATAGTAAGAATCTCCTTTGTCCATTCCTAGTTTAACTTTAGGCATGGATGCAGCATATGCTGATACAGGTATAACTTCATTTAAGGAACATTGTTCAAGTGCTGTAATACAGGTCATTATTTTAGTTGTACTGGCATTAGGGAGACGCATATTTTCGTTTGATGAATAAAGAATCTGATTAGAGGTTCTATCGTATAAAATAGCGGACTTTGAATGAAGATTAAGGCATGGTTTTTTTATTACTGGTTTTTTCTCTAATATTGTAAATTCACTATATTTGCATACTGTGTTATCAGATTTTTTTGCTTTTATATGATTAATAAAGATAAATGTAATTGTACTTATAATACAAAGAAAGATTATATATGTTTTTTTCATTTTAAATTCCTGCTTATAATACTGTTATATAATATATGAAAATAATATTCCAGATATGAATATTAAAATGGAAGTACAACTAAGCTGTACTTCCATTTTTACAACATATTTATTATCCTAAAGTATTTGCTTTTACTACCTGTGAAGGTGGTCCAAGGATTTCTTTGTTATTCAAGTATCTGCATGAACGTATTCTAAACTGATACTCAGTTTTAGGTGCCAAATTATCTACAGTTACTGAATTGCCTTTAGCTGAAGTAATAAATTCAAAATTATTACTTTCTGGATTAAGAACATATACTTTATATTCAGCAACTCCAGGCTGTCCAATCCAGTTAAGTTTCACTGAACTTGAAGTATGTGAAGCCATAATCACACCTGATACAGGAGCTAACTCAGTTGAAACCATTATATCTGCTGCAAATGATGTTTCACAATCAATGTGATTTAACTGTTTTACAGCCGTTACAGTTAATTTTAAAGTAGTTCCGCCCCTTAAACCTGATAAAGTAATGGAATTCTTATTCGTTTCTTCTATAGGGAAGAATTTCTGTTCGGAATTCTTAAAGGCATATACTTTATATTTAAGTGCGTCCTTCATAGGCTTCCATGTTAAGCTTATGGTATTATGTGTAACACCAGTACATTTAAATTCCTCAATTGCAGGAAGATTAATAGTTAAGCTTATTGGTTTTGAAGAAGCAATTTGTACAGGTTTTTTATTATCGCCCAATTTATATGCAGTTACTTTAAACTCATCTACATTACCAGGAAGTAATCCGGTAATAATAGATTTAGTTGACTTGCATTTATCTGTTTCTTCAAATTGATTATTTGATTTATTAAGTTTTAATATTCTATATTCAACTGCCTCAGGAAATTCATCCCATTCAAGGAATAAACTATTAGTACCATTTGGTTTAGTTCTTAAATTTTCGATGTTTCTAATTGGTGAGTTTGTTGGCTCATTTTCTTTTTCACGTTCGTGAAGCAGTTTTTCATTAAGTCTGTTAAGTGAAGTGTCACCCTTTGCAGGTCTGTTTATTCCAGGCTGAACATTTGGTGTCCTGAAAGTAATGACAGAATTAATTGTTTGTGTTTTCTTTGTTTCAGGAGCAGGATTTTTGCTTCTGTTACGAATAGCAGCATAATTAATTGGCTGTCTTGTTTCAGGTTTAGCTGGAGGCGGAGTAACTGACTTGATTTCAGGTTTAGGCTCTTCCTTAACCTCAGGTTTAGGATCTTCTTTAACCTCAGGTTTAGGTTCTTCTTTAACCTCAGGTTTAGGCTCTTCCTTAACCTCAGGTTTAGGTTCTTCTTTAACCTCAGGTTTAGGCTCTTCCTTGACTTCAGGCTTAGGTTCTTCCTTAACCTCTGGTTTAATTTCGGCCTGTACAGGATTTTGTTGGACAGGAGGAGCAGGAATGCTATAACCTTCAATGGAAGCTGTTACTTCCTGAGGTGTCAAGTAGTTGCCATTAACATCGTAGTAGCCACCTTGATTATCATAGTAACCACCATTAACGTCATAATAACCACCTATATTATCGTAATATCCGCCATTAACATCGTAGTAACCGCCATTTGTGTCGTAGAAGCCGCCATTTGTATCATAATATCCGCCCTCAGGTGCAAAGTAACCACCAACTGCATCATAAAAACCGCCAAACTCATCATAATATCCAGCATTTGGATAGTAATTATTTTGGTAATCGTAGTAGCCACCATATGCATCATAGTAGCCACCGAAGGAGTCATAAAATCCGCCCTGTTCATCATAATATGGAGTTGTTACAACACCACTGGCATTCATATATGGATTAGCGCTATAATCATCGTATGAATAATCGTTATATATATTATCAGGGTTAACATCATATTGCTGAGCTTCAAGTTTTTCAGCTTTTTTAGCTTCATCAAGTGCTTTTTTTGCTTCTATCGCTTTTCTTGCTTCTTCAGCTTTTTTATTATCTTCTTCTTTACGGATTTCTTTAGCTGCTTTCTTTGCATCATGAGCACGTTTTTTAGCCTCTTCTGCAGCCTTCTTAGCTTCTGTTCTATATGAATCCTGTTCTCTTAATTGTTTGTTAGGCATTGCTTCAACAGTATGCTCAACCTTCTCTAAGGCATTAAGAAGATCTTTTTCGTTTTCATTGCTTGCTGTGACAACTTTTTTGTCTTTCTTTACAGCATTATTCTTCAGAGCATCTTTTATTTCAGCAGGATTTACCTCTTTCTCTTGTTTCTGGCCTTTACCTAAACCAAAGAGTTTAGAGATTCTTCCACCTTCCTGAGAGGAATCATCCTCTTTACTTTCTTTAACGTCTTTTGAAACTTTTTTATCTTTATTCTTTATTTCTTCCTTTGATGCTTTATCTTCAGATTTCTTATCTTTTTCTTTTACAGTTATAGCCTTATCATCCGATTTTTTATCATCAGAAGCTTTAGTGGATTTATTATCAGCTTTGATATCTTTAGCAGCCTCAGTTTTATTATCCGTTTTTACTTCATCTTTCTTTTCAGGAGCCTTAGTTTCAGACTTTTGCTTATCTTTTAAATCAGTAGCTTTTTTATCAATATTTTCTACTGGCTTAGCAGAAGACTCAGGCTTAAGCACTGGCTTAGCAGAAGACTCAGGCTTAAGAGGCTTAGCAGAAGACTCAGGCTTAAGCACTGGCTTAGCTGAAGATTCCGGCTTAAGAGGCTTAGCAGAAGACTCAGGCTTAAGAGGTTTAGCTTCTTTCTTTATTTCAGGTTGTGGTTTTATGTCAGAAGAAGCAGTATTCTTAGAAGCTTCCTTTGGAGTTTCTTTGACAGCTTCTTTAGGAGTTTCCTTAGGTTTTTCTGGTTCTGGCTTCTTCTGCTCAAATAACAATTTTATATTATTTTCTTTTGCAAACTTTGCTGAATAACTATTTGGAGAACAATCGAATACGATATTCTCAGAGTCTGCAAATGATGTAACATCAATACTTGTAATAGAATCAGGCAAAGTAATTTTTTCAAGTGATATACACTTTGAAAATGCAAAGGTTGTAATTGTATCAAGACCATTTTCTATAACAACTTCTTTTAATTTTACACAATCACTGAAGGAAGACATACTAAGAGTTCCTACAGAACTTGGAATTGTTACTTTTTCTAGGTAATTTACACCAAAGAAAGCCTGATCCAGTATTCTTGTTACAGAAGAAGGAATAACATATTCTTTATCTTTTTTTGCTGCAGGATAATTATAAAGGTATGTCATTTCCTTGTTAAATAATACTCCATCTACAGAAGTATATGCAAGGTTTGACGGGTCAACATCTATAGATTCGAGATTGTTACAATGTCCAAAAACACTTTTATCTATTGAAACAAGTTTATCGTGTATAAATACTTTCTTTAAAGAATTACAATTACTGAAAGCAGCTCTTCCTAAAGTGTTACAAGAAACTGGGATATTGATATCCGTAAGTGATTCACAGCCTACAAAAGCAAACTCACCAATAGAATTAACATCATTTGGAATATCAATTGAGACAAGGGATTCACAGTTAGAAAACAATCCATTCTCAATCTTCTGAGTTGAGGAAGGAAGTACAACTTCACGTAAGTTGGCACACTTGCTGAAAACATTTTTTCCTAAGGATGTAACTGATTCTGGTAATTTGATTTTAGAAAGGTTAATACATCCAAAGAATGCATAGTTTTCAATACTTGTAACAGATGATGGAATTTCAACTGCTGTAATATCCAGACAATTTGAAAAAGCACCGTAAGCAATTGTTGTAACACCGTCAGGTATTACAAATGTTGAACTATCTGCATGTTTTGAAGGATATAAGTAAAGAACAGTTTTATTGCTATTATATATTTTTCCATCTTCGATAATTACATTAGTATTGGAAGATACTATACTTACATCTTTTAAATTTTCGCATAGGAAGAATATACCTTCACCTAGATTAGTAAGATTGTCAGGAAGCTGTATAGTTGTTAATGAAGTACAGCTTTCAAAAGCATAGTTTCCAATTGTATTAAGTCGTTTAGAAAATTCAATCTTTTTTAGAGAAGTACATCCTGAAAATGCCTTCCATCCAATACCAGCTACTTTTTCTGGAAGAGAGATTTCTTCCAATGATTCGCACTTATAGAACATATAGTTACTAACGGTTCTTAAGGCTTCTGGAAGAGTAATACTTGATAAAGACTTACAACCAGAAAATACATAATTACCAATAGCACCCATGTTCTCTGGAAGAGAAATTGACTTTAAACTTTTACAGTTTTCAAATGCATAATTACCAATATTGGTAATTGACGAAGGGAGAGTAATATGCTCAAGGTCCTCACAAGTTGAAAAAGCATAATTTGCAATCTCTGTAACTGTAGAAGGCAACTTGATTGTCTTAATATTCTGGCATTTGAAAAAAGCCCTCTGGCCAATGGTTTTAATGCCAAGGTCAGCTGGAATAGAAAGGTTTTCGCTGTTTCCATTATACTTTTTCAAGACTCCGCCGACTATCTGGTACTCGGGGAGGGTTTCTGTCTTTTGAGGAGTAGGGGCAGATACCTGTTGTGTATTAGCAGTATGGTTAGAATTATTATTCGAACTGTCACCGCCAAATCGCTTGAAAAAATTTGCCATATCTAGGCCTCCCTATCTTTATCGTTTTCTTCAGGTTTATAATTGGCACGAATATCAATAAGTGATATCGCCCTGGCATATTCATCAGAATCATTTAACATGCTTTTTAAAAGCTGATACTGATCTAAAGCAGTCATATATGGCCCATCTGAATATACTTTGTGTATGCCGTTATTTGAATTAAATTCCGGCTTTGCAGAATAGTATTTTTCGGCACTGCTGGTAGAAATAACGGTATCAGGAGCATGTACATGCTGATTAAGATAATTATGCACCTTCTGCACGTATCGCTCACAAAATGGTGGTACACCATTATATTTTTTTACATTACCCATACCTCCATTATAGGCTGCAAGGGCAAGGTCTGTATTGTTATTATATTTATCTAATAATTCTCTAAGGTATTTTGCTCCGCCGAAAACGTTCTCAACGGGATCGAAAGCATTGCTTATACCAAGATATTCTGCTGTTTTAGGCATAATCTGCATTATTCCCATGGCACCTGCACTTGAAACACAATTAGGGTTGAAGTCTGACTCTGTCATGGCAACTGCTTCTAACAAAGAGACATCAACATTATACGTGGCTGATGCCTTATTGAACAGGTCTTTATATGTAATAGAACCAGTAAGATGCTGTTCAAATGTTTTACCTGCTTTATTATCTGTCTGTAAATTAGTAGAAGAATCCTGAATCTGGTTTAAGCTAGCATTATCAGTAATGTTGTTAACGTTCATCAATATCATACCTCACATAATTATTTTGTAAAACATCAAACTCATATGCTAAAATAGAAAAATAGCATACTACTACATAATCTATTATACTATAATTTACAAATTATTACAATATTTTTTTACATATGTTTAGTAGACATTATTAGAATAAAGTGGTAAAATGTTTTTTGGTGGAGTGTTTATTTTTTCACAATATAAATTACTGGAGGCATTTTATGGTACGAAGCATTAATTGTGGCGAAGTTTACAGGCATTTTAAGGGTAATTATTATAAAATATTAGCCTTAGCCAAGGATTCATCAGATTTAAGCGATGTTGTTGTATATCAGGCATTATATGGCAATGGTCAGATTTATACAAGAAGTATGTCCGAGTTTTTAAGCGAAGTAGACAGAAACAAATATCCAGAGGCTGTTCAAAGATACAGATTTGAAGTGGTTAATGGAGAAATGAGAGACAGAGTTCTTGAATTTGCCAAGATGGATGCAATGTATAGCAATAACAGCGATGATAGTATAAAATTCATAGAATTTCAGACAGCGGTTGAGAAGGATTCAGTATCAAAGGATGCACATGAATTTATGGATAGGTTTTTTGATGCAAAAACATATAAATCTAAGTTTGAAGTATTAAGAATGATGTGGTATGAGAATTTACTTACCGATAATATTATTGATACCCTTGCTGTATCAGTTGACTGTGCGCTTAATGAAGAAGACTTGGAATCAAGATACGATTCTTTATCAAAGTATCTTAATGCCCAGTCAAAATATGAAATACTAAGAGATAAGAATTGATATTTAAGATAAATATATTAACATTGGAGGTTTTATTCATGGAGAATAGAAAAGTTTGCTTTAACCCACATAATAATTTGTTGCAGTTAGAAGAACATATGTATAATTTAGTGGATGTTGAAGTACCTAACGTATTTCGTAATTTATTTCCATATGACGAGATACCAAAGATTGCATTTAACGACAGGATAGTTCCACACTGTATGCCGGATAATATCTGGATTACAGATACTACTTTCAGAGATGGACAGCAGTCAAGAGCACCTTACACAACAGAACAGATTGTAACTATGTATGATTATATGCATAAGTTAGGCGGACCTAAGGGAATAATAAGACAAAGTGAGTTCTTCCTATATAGCAAGAAGGACAGAGATGCTGTTTATAAATGTCTTGAAAGAGGTTATGAATTCCCTGAAGTTACTTCATGGATCAGAGCCAGCAAGAAGGACTTTGAACTTGTTAAAGATATAGGTGTCAGAGAAACGGGTATACTTGTAAGCTGTTCAGATTACCATATTTTCTACAAGATGAAGATGACGAGAAAAGAAGCTATGGATCATTATCTTAACATAGTTAAAACATGTCTCGAGACAGGTGTTGCACCTAGATGTCACCTTGAGGATATTACAAGATCTGATATTTATGGATTTGTTATACCTTTCTGTGTAGAACTTATGAAGTTATCAGAACAGTATAAGATTCCTGTAAAGATAAGATGCTGTGATACAATGGGATATGGTGTTAACTTTGCAGGCGCAGTTATACCAAGATCAGTTCAGGGAATTATTTATGGTCTTATGACTCATGCAGGAGTACCTTCAGAACTTCTTGAATGGCATGGACATAATGATTTCTATAAAGCTGTTGTTAACTCAACAACTGCATGGTTATACGGAGCAAGCGGTGTTAACTGTTCATTATTTGGTATTGGCGAAAGAACTGGTAATACACCACTTGAAGCCATGGTATTTGAATATGCGCAGTTAAGAGGTACACTTGATGGCATGGATACAACTGTTATTACTGAACTTGCTGAATACTATCAGAGAGAGATAGGATACAAACTTCCAGCAAGAACTCCATTTGTAGGACGTAACTTTAATGTTACAAGAGCAGGTATCCATGCAGATGGATTACTTAAGAACGAAGAGATTTATAATATATTTGATACAGAAAAATTCCTTAACAGACCTGCACTTGTTGCTGTGTCTAATACATCAGGACTTGCAGGTATCGCTCACTGGATTAATACATTCTTTAAACTAAAGGATAATAAAGCTGTTGATAAGAACGATCCAATTGTTATAAAGGTTAAAGAATGGGTAGACTCTGAATATGAGGGCGGACGTGTAACAGTTATAACTGATGACGAATTAATAAGAGAAATCCAGAATGCATGTGACGCTCTAGAGAGAGAAATGTTTACAGTATAAGGATTTGGCTGATTAGGAGGGACTTAAATGTCTGAAAAACATATTTCATCTGCTGTAATAAAAAGGCTTCCCAGATATTACAGATATTTAGGTGATTTATTAGAAAATGAGGTTGTGAGAATATCGTCCAAGGAATTAAGTGAGCGCATGAATGTAACTGCCTCACAGATCAGACAGGATCTTAACAATTTTGGAGGATTCGGGCAACAGGGTTATGGATATAATGTAGAACATTTGTATAAAGAGATAGCTAAGATACTTGGACTCGAGAATGAGCATAGTGTAATTATTATAGGTGTAGGTAATTTAGGACAGGCTATTGCTAATTATCATGATTTTAAAAAGAGAGGCTTTGTTTTAAGCGGACTTTTTGATGTAAATCCGGACATTATCGGAAAGGTTGTTAATGGTGTTACTGTAAAACATACAGACGAACTGGCGGAATTTATCAAGGAAAATGATATTGATATAGCAGCCATAACTGTTCCTAAGGAAAAAGCACCTAAGATTGCTTTAGAAGTATCTAATCTTGGAGTAAAGGCTATATGGAACTTTGCTCCTACTGATTTAAAACTTCCTGACAGCGTAATTGTTGAGAATGTTCATCTTGCTGACAGTCTTATGAGAGTATCATATTCTATCAATGCAAGAAATAAATCAAAAAAGGATGATTAATATTGATAATAGGAATCGGAGCTGACCTTACAGAAGTAGAAAAGGTGCTAAAAGCAGGCGAGAAGGAAACTTTTTTAAGAAGAATTTATACTGATTCTGAAAGAGAAATATTTAACAAAAGAAAGAGAAGCATGGCAGGTAATTTTGCTGTAAAAGAGGCAGTCGTTAAGATGCTTGGATGCGGATTTAGAGGAATTAATCCCTCAGACATAGAAGTTTTACGGGATGATTTAGGAAAACCTTATGTTAATCTTTATAATAATGCCCTTTCAAAGTCAGAAGAGTTAGGTATTAAAAGGATTCATGTAAGTATTACTGACACTAAAGAATATGCACAGGCTTTTGTTGTAGGAGAGGATTAGTATGAACTATGCAGCGGATTCTAAAACAATGAAGGAGATTGATTCTTTTTCGATAAACTATGGAATGCCGTCCCTTGTTCTTATGGAAAGGGCGGCATATAGTGTTTGTGAAGAGATTATAAAAAATGAAAGTAAGAAAAGCAGTATATTAGTTATTTGCGGATATGGCAATAATGGCGGAGATGGAATTGCAATTGCAAGAATCCTTAGGGAATTTGGTTATTATGCAGACATACTTATGGTGGGCAACAGCCAGAAAAGAACAGAGGATAATGAAAAACAGGAAAAAATTGCAAAAAAATTAGTAAATTATGTTAACAAAAGTAAGATTTTTGAATATAATATAATTGTAGATGCTATATTTGGTATAGGTA
>JAILNW010000308.1 GCA_024691145.1 Lachnospiraceae bacterium | reverse complement strand
TGATTTTCTACATACTTTTTTATTGAATACCTGTCTTCACCTTCACCACAAAATACCATCTTAATATTTTTATTTTTCTTACAAATCATTTCAAATAATTTTATAGAATAAATTTGATTTTTCTCATATTCAAAATTGCCAACCTGTAAAATTACTAATTCATCATTACGTAAATGCAGTTCTTTTCTTTTTGTAGTTCTAATGATTTCTGAATATTTAAATCTATTATAATCAATAGCATTTCTCAATAAAATACATTCAGAATTACCATAAGCCCATAAAGCTGCTTCTTTAGAACAGGCTAAACGTAGTATTTTTTGTTTTTTTAACATCGGCTTTAATAATTTATTCAGTACTGGAAATTTTGTACTTGTACTATGACAGTGTGTTATAATATTTTTTACATATTTTTTTGCTAATAGTACATCTATACACATTAAACAACTATTACCATTAATATGATAAATATCTGGCTTATACGATTTAAAAATATTTTTTAATGCTCGTTTATAACGAATTATTGATGTGACTTGAGATGGCATATAATGTATCTTCCATCCGTTATTATTACAAATTTCAATAAAATCTTTTCTAATTAACTTAGGTGTTTCACAAACAACAAATTCGTAACTGTTTTCATTTTTCAATTTTTCACAATAATTCATTGTAACTTGAGCAATCCCGTTAACTCCTAATGAGCCTTTAATTAGAATCTTCATAAATATAACCCTTTTGAATAATTAAACAATTTTATATCATTTTCTAACTCTTTTTTCTAATCCAATTTTCTCATATACTTTAATTCCAAATTTATAAATTTTTTCCTGACTCTTAAATTTATCAGTACATTCTGGCATTTCATGATATTTTTTTAATTCTTCTTCTAAAATACCTAATTTGCTACATACTTCTTTGAACAATTCTTGGCTTTCTTCCTCACTTAATGGTGGTTGTTCAAGAATTTTAAGAGCCTCATCTCTACTCATCTGGCCAGTTACAACAAGACTTGATAATTGTGCTCTTCTTATATCATGGCCAAATCTAGTTGGCTGCCACCAGCCTTCTAAAAATTTAGTAATTAAATCCTCGAAGTGTTTTTGACCATAAGGAATATATTCATATTCTTCAGAAAGAGTTTTTATCATTGATTCCTTTGTGAATTCTACTAAATTAAGTGGTTTTATAGTTTTTACACCCTTTACATAAGGTATAATAAACTTATGTCTAATTCCATTTGTATAAGTGTAATTTTTTATAGGAATATTACAATATTTATCAACAACATCTCTTATGTAGGTTCCATCACCTGTTGGACCTGAACCTTTTTCCCAAGAAGCAGGGTCTGCAACAACTTCTGTACAGACGTTATATCCATTAAGAATATATTTAACACCTAACTTTTGAGAATACTTATCGATGAGTGATATGAATGCATGATCTTGAGGTGCATCAAGCATTTCTAATCCAGTTCTAAACCATGCCAATTGCATCTCACGCATTTCATCCCAATTCATATGTTCTATATGAAGTTTAACACCTAATTTCTCAGTTACTTTTCTGATATTTTCTTCTGCCACAGGAAGATTCCAGCCAGCATCTATATGAAATACAAATGGACGAAGCCCCCATTCTTTCACAGCTAGATGCAACATATATGTACTATCTAGTCCACCTGATAATCCAAGAATACAGTCGTACTTTTTATCTTTTCCACTTTTCTTTATTGCTGACAGTAATTCTTCTAATTCTTTCTCGTGACCTTTTCCATGATTCCATTCTGGTTCAATTCTTTCTTTGTATTCATTACATCTCATACAAACTCCGTTGGAATCAAATACAATGTCTTCATCAGATGTATCCATAACGCAACATTTACAAATCTGATATGGTCTTTTTGATTTAGATTTTATAACTGGATAATTCATATCTTACTCCTTAAATTGTATATATTCCTGCTTCAATTAGTTCTTGTTCATTAGGTGCTGTTATTAATACAGCTTTAAGTCTGCCATAATAAACAAACATACTGCCTCCGGCAGCTGCATGAGCATGACCATCTGATAATACTTCTTTTAAATCCTTAATACTTCCAGCACCACCAATAGCTATAACAGGCATCTTTACTGCATCAGCCACAGAACTAACAAGTTTTATATCATAACCAGACATTAATCCATCTTTATCAATTGAATTTAAAATAATCTCACCAGCACCTAAACTTTCAGCTTTTTTTGCTAAATCTATAGGAACTTCCTCTGTTATTTCTTCTCCATCATTAACAAAACACTTATAATATCCATTAACTTTTTTTACATCAATAGAAGCAACTATACTTTGTGAACCAAACATTTCGGAAGCTTGTTTTATTAATTGTGGATTTTTCACCAGCATACTGTTAATTATTATTTTTTCATATCCAATTGCCAATAAGTCATGAATTTGTGCAATATTATTTATACCTCCTCCATAACTAAGGGGCATAAATGCTTCACTTGCTATATCTTTAAGAAGTTCATAATCAGGTTCTCTATTATTTTTTGTAGCACCAATATCAAGAATAGATAATTCATCAATTCCTTTACGGTTAAATATTTTTACTGCATTAACAGGATCACCAAGATATGTTCGTTTATCAAAATTAACGGTTTTTATTAAATCACGATTATCAATTAATAATGTTGGAATTATTCTAGGTCTCGTAAACATATCTATACCTTCTTACACATTTCAACAAAGTTAGTTAACAAAGCTAAACCAAAATCGTGGCTTTTCTCAGGATGAAATTGTACACCTATTATATTATTGTTTATAACTGATGATGCAAAATCAAAACCATAATTACAAGTCATTAACACATTATCATTATTTTCACATACTGCGTAATATGAATGCACAAAATAATACCTTTGTGTTCCTATCAGATTCTCAACTATAGGATGTTCTTGTTTTATATCAACAATATCCCAGCCCATATGCGGAATCTTTAATCTTATATCATCTTCAAATACAAATTTCTTACATTCAAATGGAATTAAACCTAATCCTGATAAAGTGCCTTCTTCACTTTTTTTTCCTAACAATTGCATTCCAAGACATATACCAAGTATAGGCTTTCCTAAATTGGCGCATTCTTTTATAATATCAGAAAGTCCAGTATCATTTAGTTTACTCATTCCTGCATCAAATGCACCTACACCAGGAAGAATTATACCATCTGCTTTTATAATTTCATCTTTATTATTAGTTATTTTGCTTTTTTTCCCAATAACTTTAAGCATATTAGCGATAGATCCTAGATTTCCAAGACCATAGTCTAAAATAGCTATCATATTATATCCTCAAATTTCTTGTTTCAGAACCAAACAATCGTGCTATAAAAACACCTAACTTTATTACCCACATTTGATTTTTGTAATCTTGTGGAGTTTTATTTGGCTGTTCTATAATTTCATCAAATTCTTCAATAGTAATTCCCATTTTTTTTGCCACATATTCCTTATCAAGTTCCATTTGTTCAACATCATAAGGTGGCTTTTCAATTATCTTCAGTGCCTCATCTCTTGTCATAGTATCTGTTAAAATCTGTGTAGAACAGACATTTTTTCTAGTGTCAAATCCAAATTTATGTGGTAAATAATATCCTTCAAAAAATCTGGTAAATACATTCTCATAATGTTTATTCTCATATTTTGTCCATCCATATTTCTCGTGAAGAAGTTCCATGGCTTTCTCTTTATCATATACCACATAATCTAATGGAAATGCTCTTTTCATACCATAAAAGAATCTATATAATATTCTATATTTAAGCATTCCACATATTGGATATGTCTTTAATGGAATTTTACCATAACGATTATGAATGTCCTTTAACATAACTGTATCGTTCATATAAATCCACTCAACTGGTGGACGTATAAACTCAGTTGCACTATTTGAGCCAGTTAAAACATACTTGATTTTATGCTTAACGGCATAATTATAAAGAGCAGCAAATATAGCATGATCTTGTGGCTGATCACATGATGAAATTGAAGCTTTAAAAAAAGACAACTGCAAATCAGCCATCTCTTTCCAATTTACAACTTCTGTATACATATCAAGATCAAGACCTTTAACAATCTTTTCTATGTTTTCAACTGCAACATTAAGATTCCAGCCGGTATCTACTACAAAGACTAATGGTCTTAAATGCATTATCTCTTTTGCAATATATGCAAGATATGAGCTGTCTGCACCACCAGATAAACCAAGTATACAATCGTATTCCTTTCCTTTACCAGCTTTCCTTATTTTTTTTGAAAGTGCTTCTAGCTCATCATATCTATTTTCATTTGATTTCCAATATGGTTTAATATTCCTTTCAAAGTTTCGACAATGGTCACATACACCATCTTCATCAAAAATAATTTTTGAATCAGTTGTGTCCATCACACATTGAGTACATCTTTGAAAAGTTCTCGCCTTTTGCAAAAATTCCATCTCCCAATTTAATGTATTCATCCATTTCATCCATAAGTTTCTTCTTATCAAACTTTTCTTCAAAGTAATGCCGCGATTTTTTTCCAGCTTCAATACTGTCTAGTTTTAACATTTCTTTTATTCCTTCTGCCAAAGCATCAGGATTGCCTATTTCACAGCATACTCCACAACCAGCTTCAGAGATAACTCTTTTGGTTTCCCCAGAAGCAGAAGCAACAATTGCTTTTCCACATGCCATATAACTCTGAAGTTTTGCCGGAATTGTTTTCTCCCATAATGTGGTATTATTAAAACTTATGAATCCAGCATCACAAGTACTCAATATTTCAGGTATTTTTTCAGCATTTACTCTTGGAATCATAATAAATTTATCTTTTACACCAAAACTATCTATTTGATTTACAAATTCGTCTTTATATCTACCATCACCAACAATAACGAATTTAATATTTTCATCCTTAAGTAATTTTGCTGTTTTTGGTAATATATCTAAACCTTGAGCTGTTCCTATATTACCTGTAAATGCAATTTTATATGAAGTATCATAAATATCTATTCCATCAACTTTTTTCGGATTCATTGGCTGATAAAAATCTTCAGCATACTGAGGCCAATAATGAACTTTTTTTCTTGGAACTTTGTTCTTTCTATTTACAATAGCCTCAACAAAACTTGGACTTGTAACAAATATCTTATCAACTTGTTTATAGATTTTATCAACCATTCTGTCTATAAAACCAATAATGTATTTATTATGTATATCTGTTACAGTTTCCACATTCTCTGGCCATAAGTCTTGAACATAAACAAAGTGTGGTACTTTATGTTTTTTCGCATAACCACAACCTACCTTAACTTGTGTCATAGGACTAACTTCAAAACTAAAAACTATGTCGGCTTTTACTTTATTAAATCTATTCCAAAACCAGCCTGAAACAACAAAAGAAAAGTAGTTTAAAATCATTCCTATTGCACTATGTCCACGAGGTATTATAGGTATTCTAATAATGTCTATACCGTTTAATGTTTCTTTCCTTTTTTTTAACCATGAATAACCTTTGAAAAACTTTCCTGTTGGATAATTAGGAATGCCTGTTAACACGGTTACTTTATAGCCTCTTTTAACCCATTCATCAGCCATATCGTTAATACGAAATGTTTCTGGATAAAAGTATTGTGATACGACTAATATATGTTTCATTATCCCTCAGTCCTTCTTATACTTTCTCGTAAACTTGCAACTTGGTAATCAAAATCATAACAACTCATATTGCTGTCATAACTCATATTGCCGAAAGCTTTGTTTGTTAATCCACTGATTTTACCAGGCATTTTACTTGCTATTGTAATTCCCCAGTTGAACATCTTACTTACCATTACTTTGTGACCTGTAACTTCTCCAATTACTTTTACCATTTGGGAAGTTTTTGTATATTCAGCATTCTGTGGCCAAAATATACCTTCTTTATTGTTAATCATTACCTGACATAAGAACTCACAAAGATTTTCTATATAAAGCATTGAACGTTCATTATCTATATCAGGAAAGATTGGTAGTTTCTTTGCCATCTTGGCTAACGTAGGATAATTACCTTTACTTCCTTTTCCATATATCATAGGTGGTCGTAATACTGTAACTTTAAAAGTATCATCTGCAAGTGCTCTAACACCTTTATCAGCTTGCCATTTACTATCTCCATAAAAATTTGAAGGCTGTGGAATTGTATCAGCATTAATTCTTTTTGTCTTTCCATATGGTGCTGAATCACCATATATTATAGCGGAGGACATGAATACAAACTGCTTTACTCCTTCATTCTTAGCCTTCTTACATGTTTCAATTGCTAAGTCAGTATTAATTGCATAATACTTTGCCTTTATTTCTTCTGAAACTTTACCAACATCAGCATGAGCAAGTCCTGCAACATGAAATACAATATCATAAGGACTAAAATCTTTATTCCTCCATGTACCATCAATCATGTCCACAGTATCAACTTGTAGTTCGTTGTTGTAATTTTCTTTTACATAGTTTTCAAAAGAAACACCTATATATGAATTTGCCCCAGTTATGAGCACTTTCTCCATTGATAATTCTCCTGTATTTCTTGTTTCTTTATTTCTCCAGTTCCGCCTTCAACAACACTATCATCATTAGCGAATACTCCAACAGAACCTAAGAAACACTTTATATCTGCCTTTAAACCTTTTCCACTCTTTAAAGCATTAGCATATTTACCATCAAGCTTTGCTTTATCTGGAATCTCAAGTTCGTCTCTGCCATTTATCTGAGCCCATCCTGTAAGTCCAGGTTTAACATCATTAGCTCCATATTTGTCTCTTTCTGATGTTAATAAATCCTGATTCCATAAGCCAGGTCTAGGTCCTATAACTGACATATTTCCAATAAATATATCCCAAATCTGTGGAAGCTCATCAAGACTATGTGCTCGTATAAACTTTCCAACCCTTGTAATATATTGTTCTGGATTCTCTAACATATGTGTAGGCTTGTCATGTGGCGTACACATCTTCATAGAGCGGAACTTATGAAGTTTAAAGTATTGTTTATCTTTTCCTATACGTTTTTGCGTAAAGAGCACAGGTCCAGGATCATCTATAAATATTGCAATACTAAGACCTATAAGTACAGGACTTAGTACAATTAATCCAACTAAACTTAAAACTATATCAAAACCTCTTTTTATATACTTTTCATACATAGAAGGCTTATGGCTTGTTAATCCAACGGCTTCAAGATGACCTTTTACACCATCAGCATTTTCAGGTTCTGTATCATTCTTAATAAATTTAACCTTTTTTCCTTCCATAGGATTTTGCTGAGATTTATCATCTTTATATACACTTTTAGGTTTTTTTATAATAGCTACTATAGCCATTCCTGTAGCAACTGCTGTACCAAGAGCTAAAACTTTTTTCCAAGTCTTCATAATCTACTACACGCCTTTTCTATGATTTTAATCTTATAATCATTCATGTAATTCAATTACATTCCCCTCTGGATCAGTAATATTACAATATCTTCTTCCAATCCAGTCAGTAATTATATGACCATCTTCAAGTCCTAACTCCCCAATAGTAGATTCTATATTATCAACTTGGAATGCTATATGACGTAAACCTAATGGTTCATCTTTCTTTTTAGCATGTCTGTCATCAATAAAGAATTCTATCTCAACACCTTTTTCTTCTAAAAGAACGATGCTGTCATATTCTCTATCTCTGCGATATATTTCTTTAAAACCAAGTTTCTTATAGAACTTAACTATATTATCTGAACTTACTATCATTGCAAAATGATGTATTCCTAATAACATATATACTTAACAGTTATTACTGTTGTAAACTAATTTAATTTCCAATATTTAACTACTCTCCAAATCCATATT
>JAILNW010000295.1 GCA_024691145.1 Lachnospiraceae bacterium | reverse complement strand
AGCTGGACGAATGTTTGACTGTTTATTCCAATAGCACGCACCTGAAAGCCTCGACGTAGCCCGCTACGCCTACGTTTTCAGTCACGCACTCTTGGAAAAACATTCGTCACATTAAGTCCAGCTATTTTGCAAACTCTATACGGGCAATTTTGAAAGAAGGTGTAGCATGAGTAATACTTATAAAGATTTACAAAATTCACATCCATGTTTTGGCGGACATAAGAATAATGCCGGAAGAATTCATCTTCCAGTTTCTCCAGGATGTAACATCGCCTGCCGGTTCTGCGATAGAACAATTAACGATGTTGAAGAAAGGCCGGGGGTTACATCAAAGGTATTAAAGCCAGAGGAGTGTGAAGAAATATTAAAGAAGGCTCTTGATATTTGTCCCGATATAAAGGTGGCAGGAATAGCAGGACCTGGTGATACATTAGCCACAGATAAGGCTCTTGAAACTTTTAAAATAATAAAAGAAAAGTTTCCTGACTTAATAAAATGTATGAGTACCAACGGTTTATTGCTTGCTGAGAGAGCAAAGGATGTTATAGAAGTAGGAATAGACTCACTTACAGTTACAGTTAATGCTGTTGATCCAGAGATAGAAAGCAAACTTAATGCTTATATAATATATCATGGAGAAAAGATAGAGGGTGTTGAGGGTGCTAAAATACTTATTAAAAACCAGTTAGAGGGAATAAGACTTATATCAGAAGCTGGAATAACAGTTAAGGTAAATACCGTTTTAGTACCAGAAATTAATGGAGATCATATAGAAGATATAGCAATTGCTGTTAAAAAAGCAGGAGCTAAGATTTATAATATTATACCATTAATACCACAGCACGAATTAAAGAATGTTAAAGCTCCAACCTGTCCTGAGATTGATGAAGCAAGAACAAGAGCAGGAAAACATATAGATGTATTCAGACATTGCCAGCACTGCAGGGCAGATGCAGTTGGTGTTCCAGGAAAATCCGAGTATGGAGATCAGATTTACCAAAGAAGATTAAATGTGAAGGAAACATTTTCACATGGCTGATTTGGAATTTAAGGTAGCAGCAGCCTCAAGCGATGGCATAGTAATTAACAGACATTTTGGCAGAGCAGAGAGGTTTCTTATATTCGAGGTAAAAGATGATGAATTAAAATATTTGGAAACAAGGAATACATCTCCAATATGTTCTTATCAGGAACATGATGATTTGAAATTAGAAGAAACAGTTAATAAACTTATAGATTGTAAATATGTACTGGTTGCAAGAATTGGAATAGGTGCAGAAAATGCACTTAACAGAAAGGGTATAGAAGCATATGAAATACCTGGTGTAATTACAGAATCTATAGAGCAGTTAATAAAACATATAAAAATAAAACAATTATTTGAGTAAAGGAAGGATTAAGATATGGGCGAATTAAGACAGATAGCAATTTATGGAAAAGGTGGAATAGGAAAATCCACAACAACACAGAATTTAACAGCAGGACTTGTTGAACATGGTAAGAAGGTTATGGTTGTAGGATGTGATCCTAAGGCAGATTCAACAAGACTTTTACTTGGAGGTTTGGCACAGAAAACAGTTCTTGATACAATTAGAGAAGAAGGAGAAGATATTGAACTTGACCGTATCTTAAAGGAAGGCTATGGCGGAACACGATGCGTTGAGTCAGGTGGTCCAGAGCCAGGTGTAGGATGTGCAGGACGTGGTATCATCACATCAATCAATATGCTTGAGAATCTCGGAGCATATACAGATGACCTTGATTTTGTATTTTACGATGTATTAGGAGACGTTGTGTGCGGTGGTTTCGCAATGCCTATAAGAGAAGGAAAAGCAAAGGAAATCTATATAGTAGCAAGTGGTGAGATGATGGCTCTTTACGCAGCAAATAACATTTCAAAGGGTATTCAGAGATATGCAAGAACAGGTGGCATAAGACTTGGAGGAATCATTTGTAACTCAAGAAATGTAGACAGAGAGCTTGATCTTCTTAGAGCATTTGCTAAGGAATTAGGAACAAAATTACTTTACTTCGTTCCTAGAGATAACGTTGTACAGCATGCAGAAATTAATAAGAAAACAGTTATTGAGTACAAGCCAGATTCAAATCAGGCACAGGAGTACAGAAACCTTGCACAGGCTGTTATAGATAATAAAGATTTTGTAATTCCAACACCTATGACACAGGAAAGATTAGAAGAAATCCTTATGGAATACGGAATGATGGAATTAGCTGACGATTATAAGATTTAATACAGAATAGAAAAGAGGGAATATTATGCCATTTAATTTTAACAATTCAAATGTGGCAACAAGAGAGAATAGAATTGGATCTATAACAGGATATGTTGGTACATTAAAGGATCTGGCAGAAAAAAGCCAGTGTGGTACTTTAAAAGGATGTTCAAGATGTTTTTCACAGTCAAGTACTTGTTTATCTACCTGCGGACTTTCGCAGCTTGCAGCTATAAGAGATGTTGCAGTTATACACCACGGTCCTGCGGGATGTTCAGTTGCAAGTTCTGGTTCTTACTATATGTCAAGAGTAATGGCTAAGAAAAGGGGCGTTACAAGCAGCACTGTTTATGTTGGAACAGATATGAATGAAAATGATACAATCTTTGGTTCCACAAAACAGCTTAGAGAAATAATATTAGAAGTAAATAAAAGATATTCACCAAAGGCTATATTTGTTTCAAGTTCATGTGCAACAGGTATAATTGGTGAAGATATAGACAGTATAGTTGATGATGTTAAGTCTGAAATTGATGTACCTATTGTTGCGGTACACTGCGAAGGTTTTAAATCAAGAATATGGGCAACAGGATTTGATATATCAGACCATGCGGTAGTTTCAAGTATTGTACAGCCTCCTAGAGAAGGAGTTAAGAGCAATAAAATTAACTTCAAGAATTTCTTCGAAAGTGCAAGACCAGAAATTATTGAGATGTTTAAAAAATTTGATCTTGAACCAGTATTCTTATACTGTAACTCAACTGTAGAAGAGTTATCTCATTTATCAGAAAGTTTAGCCACTACATGTATCTGCGGAACCCTTGGTAACTATATTGGCAATGCCCTTGAGGAAAAATACAATGTTCCTTACGTTAGAAGTATTAACCAGTGCGGTATCGTAGGTTTTGAAACATGGCTTAGAGAAATAGGTAAAGTAACAGGAAGATCTGATAAGATTGAAAAATATATAGAAGAACAGAGAGCCATTTATCTTCCTCAGATTGAAGAAGTTAAAAAAGAGTTACAGGGACACACAGCAGTTCTTGGTATGGGTCCTGGATACACATTTGAAGTATCAAGAGTTCTTGATGAACTTGGAATCAAGGTTGTATGGGCACTTGCATGGCATTATGACAAGAAGTATGAGAATGGTGATGTTCCGCCTTCAATGAAATATTTGCTTGATAATGATATTGATTTTGAAGCAAGTGTTGCTGACCAGCAGAACTATGAGGTTATGAATATATTAAAGAAATACAATCCAGATATGTATTTATCACGTCATCCAGGTTCAACAGTTTGGGCAATTAAGAATGGAACACCAGCTATTTACGTTGCAGATGAGTATATGATTTTTGGTTACAAACATACTTTAGAATTTGCAAGAAGCATACTTGATGCAATTAACAACAGAAGTTTTGAGGAAAATCTTGCAAAGAGAACAAAACTTCCTTATACAGACTGGTGGTACAAACAGAATGTAGATGCATTTTTGGAGGAGGCAAATTAATGGCAAAATTATTAGATAAACAAAGATATAAATGTGCCTTAGGGGCAATGCAGTCGGTACAGGCAATTGAAAGAGCGCTTCCAGTATTACATTCTGGTCCGGGCTGCGCTCAGAAACTTTCAGATACAAATGGAAGTTCAGGATATTTTTCACCAAATATATTTCCTTGTACAAGTATAAATGAAAAGGATGTTGTATTTGGCGGTGTTAAGAAATTACATTCAACAATAGATAATGCACTTAAGGTTGTGGATGCGGATCTTTATGTGGTGCTTACTGGATGTATTCCAGAGATTGTTGGTGATGATACAGGTGAGGTTGTAAGTGAGTTTGCTGACAGTGACAAGCCTGTAATCTATGCCCCAACAGCAGGTTTTAAAGGAAATAACTATAAGGGACATGAGCAGGTTGTAGACGCAATTATAGACCAGTACCTTAAAAAATCAGATGAAAAGGAAAAGGGGCTTGTTAACATATGGGCAGACGTTCCTTATCAGGACTTATTCTGGCTTGGTAATATAAGAGAACTTGAAAAGCTTGTAGCAAGTCTTGGACTTACACCTAATACAATCTTTGGATATAAAAGAGGTATTAAAAATATAGATAAGATTACAAAGGCAGAGTTTAACCTTCTTGTTTCACCTTGGGTTGGCTTAGGCAGCATGAAGAAAATGGAGAAAAAGTTTAATATTCCATTTCTTCACTATAAAACACTTCCTATTGGAGCTACTGAAACAAGCAAGTTCCTTAGAGAAGTTGGAAAGTTTGCTGGCGTAGATAATGAGAAGATTGAGTCAGTTATTAAAGAAAATGAAGATTATTATTATTACTTAATAGAAAGATATGCGGATTTGTTCCTTGAAAACAGAGTTATAAACAAACAGTTTACTGTTGTGGCAGACGCACAGTATGCTCTTGGTATAACTAAGTTCCTTGTTAATGATCTTGGACTTATACCAGCAAAGCAGTTTGTTGTGGATGATACTCCTTCTAAGTATAGAGAGGATATTAAAAAGGAATTTGAAAACCTTAACTTTAATATTAAAGCTGAAGCAAGTTTTGAAACTGATGGATATAAGATTCATGAGGAAATAAAGAATCATGATTATCACGGTTATCCTCTTGTATTAGGCGGATATTACGAGAAAGAGGTAACAGAAAGCCTAAAGGGCAATTTTATTAATATATCTTGGCCAGTACAGGATAAGGTTGTTCTTGACAGTCACTATGCAGGATATTCAGGAGGAATAAGACTTATAGAGGATATCTATACAGTTGCAGTACAGCGTTTTAACTAAGGAGATGTTTTATGGGATTTAGAATTGCAGTTGGAACTTCTGATGGTGTTAATATAAATCTTAAGTTTGGCGAAGCTAAAACTGTTACCATCTATGAAGTTGATGATGATTATAATTATAAATTGCTTGAAACAAGAAATGTAAATATAGAAAACGGTGAAAACTGTAACAAGGAGCCAGAGGAAAAATGTTCTTCCTCTGGCTGTAATAGTAATAGAGGCGGTTGCGGAGGTGCAGGTGCCATATCAGAAAAGGTACAGTTATTAAGTGACTGCCGATGCGTTATATTTACAAAGGTTGGTTTTCAGGCTATGAAGCAGTTTGAAAAGAAGGCAATATCTGTATTTGATATAGATATTGAAATAGATAAGGCTTTAGAGAAGATTATTGCTTATTATAAAAAAGTCAATGGAAAGAGGTGAGTGTATGGCAGCCCTTATGTCACTTGAGGATTCGGTTTTTATATCACACTCTCCTCAAGGATGTGTTGGATGTGCCATTATGGCTGTTGATATGTATCGTGTTGGACAGGCCCACAGAGGCATTAAGAATATAAAGAATCCAAGACTTATTGTTACTAATCTTGATCAGAAAAGTGTTGTATTTGGTGGAGAAAAGAAACTTAAAGAAGCAGTTAATAAAGCGGTAACAAGATATAATCCTAAGTTATGTTTTGTATATGCTTCCTGTGCTTCTGGTATTATTGGTGATGATATAGATGCTATTTGCGGTGAGCTTCAGAAGGAGTATCCGGATACTTTAATTATTCCTATTCATTGTGAAGGATTTAAATCAAAGATTTGTGCATCAGGATTTGATGCGACATTTATAGCCATTAACAAGTATATTCTTAAAAATGAGAAGGTAGAGAAGGAAGAGGGACTTGTTAATTTATTTGCTCCTACTACTGTTAGTTATGCAGATCAGAAGGAAATGGAGAGAATGTTGTCTTTATTAGGTGCTAAGGCAAATTATATTCCTTTTTACAGTTCTCTTGAAAAAATAAAGAAAATCCCGGCAGCTGTAGCTTCTACTTCTATCTGTAAAGTATTTGCAGATGAGTTTATGAATACATTATGGGAAGATTATGGCATTCCTTATTCTCATACAGTTATGCCAATTGGTATAAGAAATACAGACAAATGGTATCGTGGTATTGCAAAGGTTCTTGGAAAGGAAAAAGAGGTTGAAGAGATTATAAGTAGAGAGCATGAAAGAATTGAGCCGCTTGTGAAAAGTATAAGAAACCGTTTGCAGGGAAAACGAGTGTTTATTTGCGGTGGTACAGGCCGTTCTTTTGCAGCAGCAGCTTTAATTGATGATTTTGGAATGGAACTTGTTGGTCTTGAAACTCCTACTTATGATGCGGATGCCCAGATAGATATTGAGTATCTTAATGGAATTCATAAGGACTTCGTTGTGGATATAGCCAATATGCAGCCTTTTGAGCAGGTTAATCTTGTTAACAGATTAAAGCCAGATACATTTATAGGAGTGCCGGACTGGGCAGCTAAACTTGGAGTTCCAACAACTCATGTTCTTGATGGAAAACGACCAACTATGGGATATGATGGTTTATTATTCCTTGGTAATAAGATTGCAGACCAGCTTGAAAATCCAGGATTTAATAAGAAGTTAGCTAAACATGTGAAACTTCCTTATAAGGATTCCTGGTATAATGAAAATCCATTTAAGTACATTACGGAAGGGGGAAAATAATATGTCTGAGATTATGGAAAATCCAAAGGGCGGATGCGTACTTGCAGGAATTAATTCGGTACTTTCTGCTATTCATAGAACATGTCCTGTTTATCATTCTGGACCAGGATGCTGTATGCAGACAACTGCAGCGGATCAGGGACAGTCAGGACATAAACATTCCTGCTTCGTAAGTGGTGTTTCAATTCCTTCAAGTAACATGCTGGAGAAAGAAGTTGTATTTGGAGGAGTTAATAAACTTAGAACAACTATTCAGGGAGCTGTTGATATAATTGATGCGGATGCTTATTTTGTTCTTACTGGATGTACAGCTGGTATAATTGGTGATGATATTGTAAGTGTTACAAATGAGTTTAAGACTAAAGGAGTGCCCGTATATGCAATAGAAACTCCAGGATTTGCAGGAGACAGCAGTCTTGGTTATGAGGCCATATGGAATACTTTTATTGATCAGGTAATTGAACCTAGTGAAGAAAAAGATGATAAGCTTGTTAATATATTTGGAATTGTTCCTTACCATGATCCATTCTGGAGTGGTACACTTGAGGAAATAGACAGAATATTATCTAAGCTTGGTCTTAAGGTAAATACTTTTTTTACCAAGAAACAGGGAATTGAAACAATAAAGAATTCATCAAAGGCAGCTCTTAATATTATTATTAATCCATGGCTTTTTAAGGGACCAGCTAAGAAGTTTGAGAATAAGTTTAATGTTCCTTCTATCAGATTTCCAGGACTCTTTATAGGTGCTACTGACACTTCTGAATTTGTAAGGGAAGTAGGAAAGGCTCTTAATCTTGATAGTGAATTGGTTGAGAAGGTTATTAGGGAAGAGGAAGAATATGTTTATAATTATCTTGCACAGGCAATAGGTGTTGTAAGCTGGAAGAGATTTGCTGTTGTAGCTGATGCTAATAATGCTGTTGCATTTACAAGATACCTTGCTAATGATTACAGTTTTACTCCGGTTCTTGTTATAATATCAGAACCGATATACAGACAGGAAGATAAGGAAAGAATCATTAAGAGAATAGAGAATCTTGAATATGCTAATCCTCCTAAGATACTGTTTTTGTCAGACCAGTATGAGATAAATGAGGCCATAAGAAATGAAGAAAAGGAAATTACATTACTTGTAGGAAGCAGCAATGACAGGGAAGTTGCCCTTGAAAAGGATATACAATTTATAAATGGTGCTTTTCCGGTAAATGAAAGACTTATATTTAACAGAACTTATGCAGGTTACAAAGGAAGCTTAACATTTACTGAGGATATATATGATAACTTATAAGCTTTATTTATAGCATACGATAATGTTTACGAAATTTTCAAATGATTGATAATGTGGTAACATTTAATCAATGAAACAAATACAATAATAGTGTATAGAATAGATAAAACATTCATTGGAAGAAAGAGAGGAAATCATATGGGAAATATACATCAGTCAATTACAGAGTTAGTAGGAAGAACACCTTTATTAGAATTAAAGGGATTTGAAAAGAAACATGATATAAAAGCTAATATTATAGGAAAGTTAGAGTATTTTAATCCAAATCAGAGTGTTAAAGATCGTATTGCACTTGCAATGATTGAGGATGCAGAGAAGAAAGGATTATTAAAACCTGGTGATACAGTTGTAGAAACAACAAGTGGAAATACTGGTATAGGACTTGCGGCAATTGCAGCTTCTAAAGGCTACGGTTTCAGAGTTTACATACAGGATCAGGTTAGTGAGGAAAGATTTAAGGTTATAAGAGCTTTTGGGGGAACTGCAATTAAACTTACAGAGGAGCCCGCAATAGCTAAAACTCTTGAGGAAACTAATGGTGATTTTATTGCAGCAATTGATAGTCTTAAGAAGGAAGTACTTTCTAAGGAAGAAAATATCTTTTTCGTTGATCAGTGCTCTAATCCGGCAAATCCAGATGTACATAAAAGAACAACAGGTCCTGAAATATGGGAAGACACAGATGGAAAAGTTGATATTCTCGTAGCATGTGCAGGTACAGGTGGAACAATTTCTGGAACAGGTGCTTATTTAAAGGAAAAGAATCCTGATATTAAGATAGTTGGCGTACAGCCAGGTCCTAATTCACTTCCAAGTGATACAGTTCCGGTTCCTGAAAATGAAATTACAGGTGTTCATCCTTTTGAAGGGGTTCCTGATAATCTTATTCCAGCTACTTTAGACAGACATATTTATGATGAATATGTTGCAGTAGAAGCTCTTGATGCTTACGAAACTGCAAGACAGGTTGCAAAAACAGATGGAATATTAATAGGAGAGTCTTCAGGAGCAGCTATATTTGCAGCGAAGCAGATTGCAGCAAAGGAAGAAAATCAGGGAAAGAATATTGTTGTTATTTTACCTGATACAGGGCTTAGATATCTTTCAACAGGTTTATTCGATTAATTAATTTTCTATTATTTTTTAAGGGGGTCTTAAGTATGAAGTTTGAAAAATATCATGGTTTAGGTAATGATTATTTAGTTTATGATGCAGTAGAGAATAAAGAAAAATTAACAGAAGACGAGATAAAACTAATCTGTCACAGAAACTTTGGGATAGGTTCTGATGGAATACTATATGGACCAATTAATAAAGAAGGAAAAATAGGACTTAAGATATTTAATCCGGACGGAAGTGAAGCTGAAAAAAGTGGTAATGGTGTAAGGATTTTTTCAAAGTATCTTAAGGATAAGAAATACGTTGTGGATGATGAGTTTGACCTTGATACGTTAGGTGGAAATGTTCATGTAAAATATAATAATGATGATGGAACTAATTTAACGGTATCCATGGGGAAACTTAAGTTTACCAAGGAGGATGTTGGTGCTGTTGATGTTCCGGAGGAGACAGTTGACATAAATCTTGATTTTAATCATCATATTTATAAATCAACCTGTGTATCAATTGGTAATCCACACTGTGTTATACCAATGAAAGAGGTAAGTAAAGAAAAGGTTTGTGAGATAGGCAAGTATTCGGAAGCTGCAAAGTATTTTCCTAAAAGAATTAATACACAGATTGTTCCCCAAACTGGAAGAGGCACAGATGATGAGTTTTGACAAGATTGCCACCGGACTTCTGGAAAGTCAAGGATATGAAGTACTACGGTGCGATTCAGATGAAGAGGCGATAGACAAAGCGGAGGACCTGAAGGCAGGAA
>JAILNW010000293.1 GCA_024691145.1 Lachnospiraceae bacterium | reverse complement strand
TAAACCTATCACTAGATCATTAATTTTTTCATAGTAATTATCCATATATACCTCCTATTATTTTACATAACCTACTATTGCCTCTCGCGGAATACTTTGATACACAGAAACTTCTTTTTGCCATACTGAGTAATGATATGGTACACCTTCTGCTCCATTTGTTCTTGGAAATATTTCATATCCCTTATAAGACTTAGATGGTACTTTGTCCAAATCTATTGTTACAATGCCATAACCACTTCCAGCTTTGTTAAATCCTCTTGCAACATCCAAATCACTCGTCGTTGAAATAAATGGGTCATTTTTCCATGATGCTTTTCCTGAACCGTATCTCAAATGTTCTTCTAAATTCCAATCTCCTTATGGATTTTTTGCCTCCAGTCCTAACCCCTTTTAATAACGATCATAATCTTTTTTATTCAATGCTCGATATACAAAATTTTCAGATGACTCTTCAATTATTTCTTCTGCTGTATCTTCTATGGTACCTTTTAGCACTTTTTTAGTTGTCTCTTCAACAACTTCTTTTCCTACCTTTTCGCCTGCTTCTTTGGCTATTTTCTTAACAGTGACAAGTACAATGTACTATATATTTCTCTGTCTGTCAACAGTACTTACCTTCGACCACATTGGTTCCTGTCACCAATGTAACTCTTATTTTATTGTCTTTATAAATTTGTATGTCTCTAGGCCATTTGCATTTTTTGCATAAGCATACAATAATGGTACTTCTTTTATATCAGTTGAGAAAACTTCACCATCTGAAAAATTAATATATTCCTTCATTTCTAATATATTCTTTTCATCTATAATCCCTAAATACTCTTCTTTAAAAACTATGGCAATAAATTTTTCTGTTCTGATACATAACATTTTATAATCAAACATCGCAATTCTAAAATCCTCCAATAATGAATAACATTCTATACATCTAGGGACTTCTCCTTCATTCAGTTTTGATATTAACGTTTTTTCTTTTCTTTTAGTTGTTACTATTTTACCTGATTTAAATGATTCACTGGCAATACCTAAATGTGAAACTTCTAAATTATAACTATTAAATAGCTGTTTTACAAACATATACCAAGCAACCCAATTAGTATCAATCTTATCACCATAAAACAAATAACAAATATTCTTACTCATCCTACTATTTCTCCATCTCTAATATTCTTACTGTTCCAGCCCTATCACCCATCGTTTTTTGATTTATCTCGTATCTTTAGCAACAGACATTATATCGGGTCTATTATTTTTTATGGCTCCAGGAACTTCATTTCTTATTCCCTTATTTACATAAATAGTCTCGTATTTTCCACTTTTTTCCATTTCCCCAACTTCATCAACAATTGCTTTCCAAATGTCCCTGAGTTCCGTTCGTATGCGGTTTATTGCACCATATTACCTTTGTTTTCTCTGCTGCTTCTTCTACTACATCATCGCATTTTCCTGATGAATTATGTACCCATACCTCAGCATCAGATACAAAGTATGTATGCCAGTCTTCTACTTCAAAGTTGTATGTTGTTGTTGGTTCTACTTTAACTGTTTCTACAAATGTAACTTCTGCTTCTGTACCTTCTGCTGATATTACATGGTCTCCTTCTTTTATTTCCTCTATGTTCTTCTGGCCGTCAGTTGTACTTACCTTGGTTCCTGCTGTAAAACATTTTACTACATTTCCGCAATCTGTAATTCCTTTTACAGCACCTTCTTTTGCTGTTTTTTTACAGCCGCCTCTGTACCCTATTTTACACATCTTTCGGTTATTTCTTGACCTAACTCTTTACCGCCTTTTTCTGCAAATTCTTTTCCAGCGCCTTTTCCAACTTTAGCTGCTATTCCAAGTCACTTTTGAACACTTCATACATAGGAAATAAAACTCTCTGCTCATTGATAGTTTTCAAAACAATATTTAATATTAATTTACCTATATTGCAATTGTCCTTAGCAAATGACATAGTTAAATTAAACTTTAAAACAACAGAATCTTATAAAGTATTCATCTCCCAATTCCTCTATTCTTACATCATCAAGAAAATCTCACCAGAGTTTTTCTTAATGAGCCTCGCCATTGTATTCATAATAGTTGACTTTCCATCACCATTAGGACCAAGAAGTCCATAAATACCCTTTTCAAACTTCATTGAAAAGTCCTTAACTGCAACCTTTTTTCCATAACGCTTTGTAACATTTCTGATTTCTAACATTGTATTCTCCCCTCGTGTAACTTGTATAGTTTTTTCTTTATTCATTATACCATTTCGTCCGTATGATTTAGCAATATATTTATTGATGTTTTATAGCAACATATTATTTTTTATTAACCACAAATATCGTCGAAAGACCTAAAATATTTAAATACATCTACCATCTTCTAAAGAAAACAAATAATCTTCTCCGTCATTTATTTTTATATATTTATCTTCTAGTATAGAGTTTGCAAAATAGCTGGACTTAATGTGACGAATGTTTTTCCAAGAGTGCGTGACTGAAAACGTAGGCGTAGCGGGCTACGTCGAGGCTTTCAGGTGCGTGCTATTGGAATAAACAGTCAAACATTCGTCCAGCT
>JAILNW010000290.1 GCA_024691145.1 Lachnospiraceae bacterium | reverse complement strand
GTCTTTATACAAAAAGTATTAGTCTTATATGTATTATCATCATCAAAAATAATCATGTCCGAAGTAAAATTATATGATTTAATCTTAGGATATAATTTTTTTTCATACTTTTCACTGTCAATATTAACCTGATTAAATCTTATACTTCCAACATTAACATCATATTCCTTTCCGCCTAACTTTACAGTTAAATTATTAATTGTACACTTCTTGTCAGGTACTTCAAAGCTTACCGCAAATAAAGTATATCTGTAGAAAGGAAATGAACTTGATGATAATAAATCATATTCATCCTTAATATAAGAATAATTCTTATTATCATTTTTTTCTTCTAATTCAGCATTTTCATCTATTTTTATTACTGATTCAATGTCTAAGTTATTATACATAGCACAATATTTTAAAGGAAATACTTCATTTACATCTCTTTCATCTATACGCACTGCTTTACAAGAAACATTATTTTTTTTATCAATAATTTCTATTTCACTAGCTTTATAGTCTTTAAGTGATATAAGTCCCAAAAGAATTTCCGCATCAGTAGATTCTTTAGTAAAGTCTAAATCATTCTCTCTTGTACAAAAAACAGCCTTTTCTCTAAACTTAGAAGGATATTTTTTTATAAGACTTTTGTCATTTTTTTCCATTATTATCCGTCCTACTGCCATACCTGAAACAACAAGCATAATAATAAAACATATTAATATTACTTTTTTTTCCTTCATAAAAAATCTCCTACTTTCAAATAATTTGCATTAAACCTAACTAATACAATCATATCACGATATTAAAAATAAAACAATTAAAATTGCATTAAAAAAGGAACAGACACTAACAAAATAATGTCTATTCCTTTATATGTCATTAAACCTATATTTATAATCTGTCTGCTATATCATAGATAAGTCTTTCTGATTTTTCCCATCCAAGGCAGGCATCTGTAATTGATTTACCATATACACCGTCACCAATCTTCTGTGCTCCGTCTTCAATGTAACTTTCAATCATGAAACCTTTAACAAGTTTTCTTATATCACTGCTGTATTTGCAGCTATATAATACTTCTTTTGCAATTCTTTCCTGCTCAAGCGGTTTCTTTCCTGAGTTAGCATGGTTTGTATCAATAATAACTGCAGGATTTTCAAATCCTCCTTCGCTGTATAATTCGAATAAATGTCTAAGATCTTCATAGTGGTAGTTAGGCATTGACTGGCCATGATCATTAACTAAACCACGAAGTATAGCATGTGCATATGGATTTCCATCTGAATGAACTTCCCATCCTCTGTAAATGAATGTATGTTTATGCTGTGCTGCTGTAATTGCATTCATCATTATAGAGAAATCGCCACTTGTTGGATTCTTCATACCTACAGGTACATCAAGTCCGCTTGATGTTAATCTGTGCTGCTGATTCTCTACTGAACGTGCTCCAATTGCAACATATGCAAGAAGGTCATCAAGGTATCTGTAATTTTCAGGATAAAGCATCTCATCTGCACAAGTAAATCCTGTTTCTTTTAATGCTCTCATATGAAGTTCTCTTATGGCAACAATTCCTTTGAACATATCAGGCTTTTCCATTGGATTTGGCTGATGAAGCATACCCTTGTATCCTGCTCCTGTTGTTCTAGGTTTATTTGTATAAATTCTAGGAATAATAAGAAGCTTATCCTTAACCTTCTCCTGAACCTTAATAAGTCTTGTAATATAATCAATAACACTATCCTCAACATCTGCTGAACAAGGTCCTATTACAAGAATCATTCTGTCATCTTCGCCTCTGAAAATTTTCTTGATTTCTTCATTTCTTTTATCAAAAACAGCCTTCATCTCGTCTGTTAATGGATACATCTCTTTTACTTCCTTAGGAATTGTAAGTTTTCTTTCAAAATTCATACTCATAATTATTACCTCCAATATTTTAAATTATTTCAACATCTGCACCAAGTTTTTTCAGTTTTTCAAAAAAATCTGGCATACTTTTACTAATACATTCTGCACCATCAATACTTCCTCCTGTTATAACAAGAATGGTGCTTAATGCCATTGTGATTCTGTGATCATTATGGCTTTCTAATACTTCTTTGGGTTTTTGTAACTTTGTTTTTGTTATTGTTACTTCATTATCTCCCTCTATTACATCAATTCCAAACTTAATAAGTTCTTCTTTCATACTTAAGATTCTGTCACTTTCCTTAATCTTAAGTCTGTTGGTTCCGGTAAATGTTGCTCCATTATGAAGTCCGGCATATGAGAAAAGTACAGGTCCAAGATCAGGACAGTCACTTATATCCAGTGTAACATTACCTTCACTTAACTTTTTATAATACTCTTCACATATCTTATCACCCTGAAGACTGTTATAATCAAGGCCATTAACCTTAACTTTATCACCCAATGCCAAAAAGAATGCTGCATTGGACCAGTCACCTTCAACTGACAAATCATTTGCCTCATAACTCTGATTACCTTTAACAAAAATAGTATTATCATTTTCCCATACAGCAATAACCTTAAAGGCCTTAAGAGCTTTAATAGTCATATTAATATAAGGTTTACTCTCAAGATGACCTTCTATAACAATACGGCTGTCTCCATCTAATAATGGCAATGCAAAAAGTAATCCGCTTATAAACTGGCTGCTTACTGAACCATCTATATTATAAGTCCCACTTTTTAATGGTCCTTTTATTTTTAACAGATTAATATCTTCTTTATTAAATAATAAATTCTGTTCCTTACACATTTTCTCATAAATATCAAGAGGTCTTTCCATTAATCTAGTACTTCCTGATAAAGTAATTTCACTTTTTCCAAGAAGGCAAATGGCTATAAAAAATCTTAATGTGCTTCCACATTCATTACATCTTAATATGTCAGAGGCTTTAATATCAGTTATTCCCTTAATGTATACTTTATCTTCTTTGGCTGTAATATCTGCACCAAGAGCCTTAAGGCAGTCAAT
>JAILNW010000255.1 GCA_024691145.1 Lachnospiraceae bacterium | reverse complement strand
CCAAGAACTTTGATACCAAGTATCTTTGAAATGCCACCTTTTAACCTGCTTACACGTCCGTTCTTAACAAGGTTTTCCATGGATTCAAGTATAAATAACAGCTTTGTTTTATTAGTTGTATAGTCATTAGCATTTTTTACAATTTCCTCAAAATCCTGACCAGCAATAATGCACTCTTTAATGTAGTTAGCTATTAAAGTCATCTTTGGGCCTGTTGCTTTTGAATCAATAATCTCAATCTTCTTATCAGGATATTCTTCAAGGAGCATATCCTTAGCAACTAAAGCACTGCTGTAGCTTCCTGATAAAGCAGAAGAAATAGTAATGACAAATATGCAGTCACATTTTTCATAATTATCAAGCCAGTCATTAGGAGAAGGAGCGCTGCTCCCTGTTTTTCCAGTGTAAGCTTCCATTTCTTTCATAAATATACTTACATCAAGATCATTGTTGTCAATAAATACTTTTTCACCTACATCAAGGTTTAAAGGAACTCTTGCATATGCTATATCATTTGAATCCAGTTCCACTAAATCGCAGGAAGAATCAACAAATATTCCATATCTCATATTACTCCTCCTTATATATGTATTCACTTATCTTCTTTATATGTATCTTGGTTGTGTCTATTATGTCGACGGATAAGTCTCCTTCTTTAATCATAATAGGGATTTCTGTACAGCCTAATAACACAGCATCACAGTTATCATTCGCAATATACTTTTCACAAAGCTTTATCATAGTTTCCTTTTCCTCTGGAACAACAATACCATTCTCAAGGTTAGGATAAACTATATTGGCAATAATCTCTATATCATCAGCATTTGGAACAACATGAGTAATGCCAGCTGCTTCTAATGTATCTGCATAAAGACCATTCTTAAGAGTAGTACCAGAAGCAAGTATAAGTACATTCTTATAGCCTTTTTCTTTTATATATTCTACTGATGCATCCAGTATACTGATAACGGGTATGCCAAACTTTTTAGACATATCAGCCCATCCATAGTGAAGAGTGTTACATGCAATTGCTCCAAAGTCAGCACCAGCTTTTTCTAGATTCTTAACACTTTCAACTACTATATCCTGTGCGCCTTTAAAATTGCCACTGTAAAGATTATCATCTATATCTTTCATATTAACACTATCTAATACAATTCTTGGACAACTTGAAATACCATATTTTTTATGATGTAATTCAAGAAGACCATTATAATATTCAACTGTAGATGCAGGACCACATCCACATACAATTCCAGCTTTTTTCATAAAATCATCATACCCTCCATTAATATATTCCTTTCTTAATGATATAATACTTTGGAACAAATGTCAAACTACTGACTTGAATATTTTGAATTACAATATTATAATGGATTTATGTTGAATAATAAATGATTTTTTGAAAGGATGATAATAATGATATCTGCAGAGATGATACCAATTATTCTGGCATTTGTATGTATAGCGGTAATGATAGCTGGTTTGATTTTTATAACAATTACAAGTGTTCCATTTAAGAATGAAAATGCAAGACGAGGAGAAGGGGCTTTACCAAAAGATTTTATAGGACAGTTTATTAAGGCATATAATAAGACATTTGAGACATATGATATGAAGCCAATGACTAATATGCTGACTGATTTTATGCATTACTCAACTGAGAATACTGTTAAAGTACTTAGCAAACTTGGAATTAAGAAGAAAGTAGAGTTAACAATAGATAAAGAATATGAAAAGAATAAGTTTGTTAATTTTGTTATAGCAGATGGAAAGAATGATTTTACAATAGATAATTCAAAATGTGTTTATACGGAAACATATACTTCAGCAGATTCTGACAATGTGCTTTACAAAAGAAGAATAAAAGATGCAATATACTGCACAGAGTTCCTTAAGTCCAGTGAAGAAATAGAAGATAAGACATGGTATTGTCTTAATTGTGGTGCTGAATTACATAAAAAGAGTAATTTTTTTGAGTGTGAATGTTGTGACAGCCATTATGATTCTGAACTTCTTAAGTGGACAGCCTCAGATATAGATGTTAAAGATAATAATTCATTTTTATCTAAAGTTCTGATGTTTTCTATAGTTGGAATGGTTTTACTATGTGCTATAGAGATGGCAGTAAAAAGCTTTATGTTTGGACTTATTTTAAGTATAATTAATATTACTGCTATTGTGGGATTTGTTTTATATTATTTATGGGTATACAAGACACTTTTAATATATACGAAGATGAAGGATAACGATCCTGAATTTTCAAGAATGGCTTTTCAAAAGAGAATTTATTACCTTATAAGAGTTCTTGAGATGGCAAGAGACTTTGATTTAGAAAAAATAGAAGCTTATATGCTTCCTGAACTTTATAATAAGATAAAGGAAAATAACAAGTATGATGATTACTATGTTGTAGACATTTTCTTTAAAAGACTTGCACCAACTTCATACAGAATTGATGGAGATAAGCAGATAGTGGATATGGACATTAGCTATGAAATGCTGTTAATGAATCCTAATAAGAAGATAAAACTAAAACATGGAAAAAGACATTATGCAATGTACAAACATATTGATGCCAAAACAATTGTTAATACAATGGCAAAGACAATTAGCTGTCCAAACTGTGGAGCTAATATAAATCTTACTACTTCTGCAAAGTGCAGATACTGTGATGTGGCTTTAGATGTTTCTAAGTATGACTGGGTATTTTATGATGCACCTTTAGAAGTTACCAAATAAGTTACTTGCTATTATTTGTAAAATAATATATAATATATGTAGTATTTTTTGAACTATATGGTTAGAAGTGATATACATAGAGGAGGATGTGTATGAAGAATTGTCCGGATTGTAACATGGAAGTTAATGATGAAGTGGAAGTATGTCCAGCATGCCTTTATTCTTTTAAGGAGAATAAGTCATATGACCAGGATGCTGAGGTTTCACAGGGCGTAGAGACAGTTGCTAAAGCATTGGATGAGGCTTCTAATGAGACACAGGAAGAGGCTGTTATGCAGACTGTAAGCGAAGAAGCAGAAGGCAGTGAAGAGCCAGAGATTAAGGTTTCATGTGTATGCGTTAAGTGTGGAAAACCATTAGAGAGACCTACTTCTGTATGTGAGTGCGGAGGATATGCAAAGAATGCAATTGAGCCAGGAGGACACTTAAACGAGAAGGAATTAGGCATTATTGGATGGATTATGTCTGTTTTACTTTCACCTTTAGCACTTGTTATAGGTTTTATTATGCCAAAGAGAGGTGTTGAGACTGAAAAGGGTGTAATTATGCAGCGCAGACTTAAGTATAAGCAGATGATTAGCATAAGCATTATGTGTATGATTGTATATGCTTCATTTGTAGGATTTTATTTCTTATCTCAATTTTTAAGCACATTTTTGATACCAGAATAATGATAATTTAAGAATAACAGGCACGTTTTATAAACGTGCTATTGTTATAATCATTTAATATAAAGGGGATTGTTAAAATGAAGACAATCATAGATAAAGTAAATAAAGATGATTGTGATGTTAACATTATTGATAAGGCAGGAAAGATTTTAAAAAGTGGCGGGCTTGTTGCTTTCCCAACTGAGACGGTATACGGTCTGGGAGGGGATGCACTTAATAAGGAAGCTTCAGGAAAGATATATGCCGCTAAGGGAAGACCTTCTGATAATCCGCTGATAGTGCATATAGCTGACAAGGAAGCTTTGTATGAACTTGCAAGTTATGTGCCGGAAAGTGCAATAAAGCTTGCTGATAAGTTCTGGCCAGGACCACTTACCATGGTGCTTAATAAAAGTGCTGTTGTTCCCAAAGAAACAACAGGAGGACTTGATACTGTGGCAATAAGATTTCCTAACCATCCTGTTGCTATAGAATTAATAAAAAGAAGCAAGGTTTATATTGCGGCTCCTAGTGCCAATACTTCTGGAAGACCAAGCCCTACTCTTGCAAAGCATGTTGAAGATGATCTTAGTGGAAGGATAGACATGATAATTGACGGGGGAGAGGTTGGCATAGGAATTGAATCAACTATAGTGGATCTCACATCAGAGGTCCCTGTTATATTAAGACCAGGTTACATAACTAAAAAGATGTTAGAAGAGGTTGTTGGAAAAGTTGAGATTGATAAGGCCATTTTAGAGTGCAATAAGGATAAGAATTATAAGCCTAAGGCACCTGGAATGAAGTACAAACACTATGCACCAAAAGCTGAATTATACATAGTAGAGGGAAGTCAGGAAGAGGTTGTTAAGACTATTAATAAGATGACTTTAGAAAATGAATCAAAGGGCATTAAAACAGGCATAATTTCAACGTCTCAGACAAAGGACAGCTATGTGTCTGGTATTATTAAGTGTATAGGTTCAAGAGATGATGATGTATCTATATCACAAGGATTATATAAAGTTCTAAGGGAATTTGATGAATGTGATGTGGATATTATATATACTGAAAGCTTTATGGATGATGATTTTGGACAGGCCATAATGAACAGACTTTTAAAAGCTGCAGGTTATAAAATTATTAATGGAGGGATATTATAATGATAGCATTAGCATGTGATCACGGCGGTTATGAATTAAAGGAAAAGGTTAAGACATTTTTAGAGGAGAAGAAGTTAGAATATAAGGATTTTGGCTGCTACAGCAAAGAGTCAGTGGATTATCCGGAGTTCGGAAAGAAAGCTGCTTTAGCAGTTGCAAACAAAGAGTGTGAAAAAGGGATTGTTATTTGTACAACGGGTATCGGCATAAGTATTGCAGCTAATAAGGTAAAGGGCGTAAGAGCTGCACTTTGCAGTGACTGTTTTAGCGCAAAAGCAACAAGGGAGCATAATGATGCCAATGTTCTTGCACTTGGAGCAGGTGTTACAGGTGAAAAACTTGCACTGGAAATAGTTGATATATTCCTTAACACTCCATTTTCTAATGAAGAAAGACATCAGAGAAGAATAGACCAGATAGAAGATTAGATTTTTTAATTAGCGGGTGATATTATGGATAATAATCAGGTTACATTGTATAGAAAGAGACATATTCCGAATGAAACTAATAATCTTAAGGATGATAATATTGTAAAGATTACAGACAACCTTATAATTACAACCTGGAAGGCGTTAAAACCAAGAAAAGATATAAGAGGCGGGGCTTCTGCATATTTTCTTGATAAGGGATATAAAGTAAGCAAGCTTATAGATCATAATGGAGATATTGTATGCTGGTACTGTGATATAATTGATACAACATTTGATAGGGAGAATAATGCATATATATTTGAAGATTTATTATTAGATGTGTTAGTTTATCCTGATCACAGTGTTAAAGTGGTTGATGCTGATGAGCTTGCCCTTGCATACAAGAATGGTATGATTGATGCAGACAAGATGTGCAAGGCACTTACTCAGATGGATGAGTTGCTGAATCTTATATATGATGGTAAGTTTTATACTATAATACAGTTATTGGATGAATATAACTAAGTTTTTAATCTAATGTTAATTTTACTTTTTGAAAATAATTGGTATAATATTTTTTGTGAAGGTTTAATATGGCAACTGATAATAACAATAATAATTTTAGAAAGATAGCTTTTTATTTATCTTTAATCAGTCAGATTGGAATTTCAATGATGGTACCAATATTTCTGTGTGCATACATAGGAATACGCTTAAGTGAAAAGACCGGGATTGATATACTGGTGTTATTATTTATTTTTCTTGGAATTGTAGTTGCCTTCAGGAATGTTTATCATTTAACAAAGAAGGCTTATTATAAAGATAAGAAGAAAGAAGATGAATTTCAGAAGTATTTTGATAATATGAAGAAGGAAAGAGAAGCTAAAATACCCGGAGATGAGGATTCATGGAACAATCAAAAGAAAGCATGATAATTATGAAGACATTACTCATTACCATGGCTGCACTAATGGCAATTGAGTGTGTTTTTAGTTGTATAATTTGGGGAAATATGTTAAAATTCATATTGGGTGGTACTTATGGACTATTAATTGGATGTGGTTTTATTCTGCATATGTACAGATCCATAGATATTAGCCTTGATATGATGGAAGAAAGCAGAGCTAAGAAGTATTATATTAAGCAATATGTGCTCAGAATGTTCGCAGTAGCAGCATTTCTTGCAATAGGAATGAGACTTCATAATTATTTAAGCGTTATTGCTATGTTTATGGGAGTCATGAATATAAAGTTATCGGTATATTTATATCCGTTAACCAATAGATATATTAATAAAGGAAGGTGAGAACGTGTCAGACATTATAGTTTTGCCATCACATGCATTGCTAGGAAGAACTGTAGATTTTAGTATACATTATTTAAAAGAATATGAATTGTTTGGTCATAAATTATATATAACCACAACACATGTGTCCATTGCAATTGTTATGCTTATCATATTGATATTTGCAGTTTGTGCCAATATAGCAATCAGAAAAGCAGATCCATATAAGAAACCTGGTAAATTTCTTAATTTAGTGGAACTTCTGGTTGAAACATTGGATGGTATAACAATTAATGGAATGGGGAAAACCTATGGTTACAAATATAGAAACTATATAGGTTCATTATTTATTTTCCTGTTTGTAGCGAATCTGTCGGGATTACTTGGGTTAAGACCGCCTACAGCTGATTATGCTGTAACATTTTCGCTTGCAATGATTTCGTTTGTAATTATCCATTATGCTGGTTTTAAGTATCAGAAGCTTGGACATATTACGGACTTATTTAAACCACTGCTTCTTACACCAATTAATATTATTGGTGAGATAGCAACACCTTTATCAATGTCATTACGTTTGTTCGGTAATATTTTATCAGGAACAGTTCTTATGTCATTGGTATATGGATTACTTCCTAAAGCATTAACTTACATAGTGCCAGGATTTTTACATGCGTATCTTGATGTGTTTTCGGGAGTAATACAGGCATATGTATTTACTATGTTAACTATGGTATTTACAGCACAGAATTTTGATGTTGAAGAATAATATTGATTTATATTAAGGAGGATTTTTAACATGAATAGTAGTATTTCAAATGAAGCATTTGTTTTAGGATGTTCTGCAATAGGTGCAGGTCTTGCAATGATCGCTGGTATCGGACCTGGTGTTGGTCAGGGTATTGCAGCTGGACAGGGTGCAGCAGCAGTTGGACGTAATCCAGGAGCAAAGGGAACAATCATGTCAACAATGTTACTTGGACAGGCCGTTGCAGAGACTACTGGTCTTTATGGTTTCGCTGTAGCAATCATCTTGTTATATGCTAACCCATTACTTAAGAAACTATAATATGTTCTGACATTTTATTATTATCCTGAAAGGAGGTTAGGACATGTTAAACTATATACAGGGCTTATCAACATTTGCTAAAACAGCTCCTTTATTAGCAAAGGAAGTAGATGATACAAGAATCTTCGGAATAGATCCTCAACTGCTTGCTGATGCAGCCATTATGGGACTTGCAATGATGGTTTTATTTACATTGTTATCATTTTTGCTATTTAATCCGGCAAGAGAGCTTTTAGAGAAGCGTCAGCAGAAGATTGATGATGACCTTAAGAGTGCTTCCGAAAGTAAAGAGAAGATGGAAGAACTTAAGCTTGAATATAATGAGAAGTTAAAGAATGTTGATAAAGAGGCTGACGAGATTCTTAGTGAGTCAAGAAAGAAAGCTCTTAAGAGAGAGAACCAGATAATTGATGAAGCTAAGGCGGAGGCCAATAGAATAATTGTTCAGGCTAATAAAGAGGCTGAGTTAGAGAAGAGCAAGGTTAAAGATGAGGTAAAGAAAGAGATGATTTCTATCGCCTCAGTAATGGCAGGAAAGTTTGTTGATGAATCAATAGATGAAAAGCGCCAGGCTGCTCTTATTGATGAAACTTTAAAGGAAATGGGTGATAGCACATGGCAAAGTTAATTTCAAAGGTATATGCTGATGCTTTATTTGAATTGGCAGTAGAGAACAATAATATAGATAATATTGCTCTTGAGATAGCTAATGTTAAAAGTGCTATTGATGAGAATGAAGAGTTAATTAAGGTTCTCAATCATCCAAAGATTATAAAAGAAGAGAAGATAGCTCTTGTTAATAATATATTTAAAGGAAGAGTATCTGATGAAGTTGCAGGATTTATAGTATCTATAGTAGATAAGGATCGCTACAATTATTTTGATGAGATTTTTGAATATTTTCTTGGTCTTGTTAAAGAGTATAAGGGAATAGGTGTTGCATATGTAACATCAGCCATAGAATTAAGCGATGCACAGAAGAAAAGCATTACTGAAAAGCTTATTCAGACTACAAGATATAAAGAATTCGAGATAAATTATTCAGTTGATAAAAAACTGATTGGTGGCTTGGTTATAAGAATTGGAGACAGAGTTGTTGACAGCTCAATTAAAACCAAGATTGAACAGATGTCAAGAGAACTTAATTCATTACAGATAGTTTAAGACATACTGTGTTACAAAAACAAAAGGAAGGTGCAAATACTCATGATTTTAAGACCAGAGGAAATAAGCTCTGTTATTAAAGAGCAAATCAAAGGTTATAGTTCAGAACTTGAAGTATCTGACGTGGGTACAGTTATACAGATAGGTGATGGTATTGCACGTGTACATGGTCTTGAGAAGGCCATGCAGGGAGAGTTATTAGAGTTCCCTGGTGAAGTTTATGGAATGGTATTAAACCTTGAAGAGGATAATGTTGGTGCGGTTTTACTTGGTAACAGTAACAGCATTAGTGAAGGAGATACTGTTAAAACTACAGGACGTGTTGTTGAGGTGCCTGTTGGTGATGCGATGTTAGGTCGTGTTGTTAACGCACTTGGCCAGCCTATAGATGGAAAGGGACCTATAGCTACTAAGAAGTACAGACAGATAGAGAGAGTAGCTTCAGGTGTTATTTCAAGAAAGTCAGTTGATACGCCATTACAGACAGGTATTAAGGCTATTGACTCAATGGTACCAATAGGAAGAGGTCAGCGTGAGCTTATTATCGGTGACAGACAGACTGGTAAGACAGCCATCGCTATTGATACAATTATTAACCAGAAGGGACAGAATGTTAACTGTATATATGTTGCAATTGGACAGAAGGCTTCTACAGTTGCCAACATAGTTAAAACTCTTGAAGAGTTTGGTGCAATGGAATATACAACAGTTGTTGCTTCTACAGCAAGTGAACTTGCTCCACTTCAGTATATCGCTCCTTATTCAGGATGTGCTATTGGTGAAGAGTGGATGGAAGAAGGAAAAGACGTTCTTATCATTTATGATGACTTAAGTAAGCATGCAGCTGCATATCGTACACTTGCATTGTTACTTAAGAGACCACCAGGACGTGAGGCTTATCCAGGTGATGTTTTCTATCTTCATTCAAGACTTCTTGAAAGAGCAGCAAGATTGTCTGATGAGTTAGGTGGAGGATCACTTACAGCTTTACCTATAATTGAGACACAGGCAGGTGACGTATCTGCTTATATCCCTACTAACGTTATATCAATTACTGATGGACAGATTTATCTCGAGACAGAGATGTTTAACTCAGGTTTCAGACCTGCTGTTAACGCAGGACTTTCAGTTTCGAGAGTTGGTGGTTCAGCACAGATTAAGGCTATGAAGAAGATAGCAGGACCTATCCGTATTGAGCTTGCTCAGTACAGAGAACTTGCAGCATTTGCACAGTTCGGTTCAGATCTTGATGCTGATACCAGAGAAAAGTTAGCACAGGGTGAAAGAATTAAAGAGATTCTTAAGCAGCCACAGTATAAGCCAATGCCTGTTGAATATCAGGTAATAATTATATATGCTGCAACTAACAAGTACCTTCTTGATGTTGCTGTTGATGATATAGCTGCATTTGAAAAAGAATTATTTGAATTTATAGATACTAAGTATCCTGAGATTCCAGAATCTATAAAGAACGAGAAGGTTATAAGCGAAGAAACTGAGGAAACATTGAAGAAAGCAATTGCAGAATTCAAAAATGAGTTTTCTAATAACTAATAAGGAGGCAGATTGATATGGCCTCAATGAGAGATATAAAAAGAAGAAAAGGCAGTATTTCGAGTACGCAGCAGATAACTAAAGCCATGAAGCTTGTTTCTACTGTTAAGTTACAGAAGGCTAAGCAAAGAGCAGAAAGTACACATGATTATTTTGAAACTATGTACGAAACTGTTACACAGATACTTGCTAAGTCTGGTAATATAATGCATCCTTATCTTGAACCAGCTGATTCTCCTAAGAAGGCAATTATTCTTATTACTTCTAATAAGGGACTTGCTGGTGGATATAACTCGAATGTAGTTAAGCTTGTTACAGGCATGAATACCAAGAGTTCGAATATTGTTCTTTATACAGTTGGAAGAAAGGGCAGAGATGCTCTTTCAAGAAAAGGTTACAAGGTTAAGAAGGATTATTCAGAGGTAGTTAATGAAGTTCTTTTTTCAGATGCTGTAAGCATAGGAAGAGATGTACTTGAAGGATTTACTAATGGTGAGTTTGGCGAGATTTATATTGCATATACAAAGTTCAAAAACACTGTTACACATATACCTACTTTACAGAAATTACTTCCTGTTGAAATGAAGAAGGATTCTTCTGAGGGTCCTCTTTCAATTGATGACCTTACATTAATGAATTTTGAGCCTAATCCTGAAGAGGCACTTGATCTTATTATACCAAAGTATATTAACAGCCTTATTTATGGTGCTTTGGTTGAGTCTGTGGCCAGTGAGAATGGTGCAAGAATGCAGGCAATGGATTCTGCAACAAGCAATGCTGAGACTATGATAAGTGATTTGTCTCTTAAGTATAACAGAGCAAGACAGGCAGCCATAACTCAGGAAATCACAGAGATTGTGGCAGGTGCATCTGCAATAAGCTAAATCAAAATTTGATGAAAGGAGAAGCTACTACATATATTATTGGGTAGCGATAAAGTAATGGCAAACAGTAATATTGGTAAAATTACTCAGATTATTGGTGCGGTACTTGATATAAAGTTTAGTGAAGGCAAACTTCCTGAAATATATGAAGCTATTAATATTGATAATAGAGGAACAAAACTTGTTGTTGAAGTTGCTCAGCATCTTGGTGATGATACAGTAAGATGTATAGCAATGGGTCCTACAGATGGTCTTGTAAGAGGCATGGACGCAGAAGCAACAGGTGCTCCTATAACTGTACCAGTTGGAGAAGAAACATTAGGACGTATGTTCAATGTTCTTGGTGAGCCTATTGATAACATAGAGGCTCCAAAGACTGAATATACAAGTCCTATTCATAAAGAAGCTCCTAAGTTTGAAGAACAGTCAACAACTACTGAGATGCTTGAGACAGGTATTAAGGTTGTAGACCTTTTATGTCCTTACCAGAAGGGTGGTAAGATTGGTCTTTTCGGTGGTGCCGGAGTTGGTAAGACAGTTCTTATTCAGGAACTTATAACAAATATTGCCACTGAGCATGGTGGATATTCAGTTTTCACAGGTGTTGGTGAAAGAACAAGAGAAGGTAACGACCTTTATTATGAAATGAAGGAGTCAGGTGTTATCGATAAAACTACAATGGTTTTCGGTCAGATGAATGAGCCACCTGGAGCCAGAATGAGAGTTGGTCTTACAGGACTTACTATGGCTGAACATTTCAGAGATAAAGCAGGAAAGGACGTATTATTATTCATCGATAATATATTCCGTTTTACTCAGGCAGGTTCTGAGGTTTCAGCTTTGCTTGGACGTATGCCTAGTGCCGTTGGTTATCAGCCAACATTACAGACAGAGATGGGTGCTTTACAGGAGAGAATCACTTCTACTAAGAATGGTTCCATAACATCAGTTCAGGCTGTTTATGTTCCTGCAGACGACCTTACTGACCCTGCACCAGCAACAACATTTGCCCACCTTGATGCAACTACAGTTTTATCACGTCAGATAGTTGAACTTGGTATTTATCCTGCAGTTGATCCACTTGATTCTACATCAAGAATTCTTGATCCTAGAATCGTAGGTGAGGAGCACTATAAGGTTGCCCGTGGTGTTCAGGAGATATTACAGAGATACAAAGAGTTACAGGATATTATTGCGATTCTTGGTATGGACGAGTTATCTGAAGATGAGAAGCTTATAGTTTCAAGAGCAAGAAAGATACAGAGATTCCTGTCTCAGCCATTTAAGGTTGCTGAGCAGTTTACTGGTATTGAAGGAAAGTATGTTCCTATCTCTGAGACTATTCAGGGATTTAAGGAGATTCTTGAAGGTAAGCATGATGAGATTCCTGAGAGTTACTTCCTTAATGCAGGTAATATTGATGATGTTCTTTTACGTTACAATAATAAGTAGTAAAGGCAAGGATGTGACTTATGGAGAATACCAGAGAGTTTAAATTAGAGGTTGTTACACCACAGGCTGTATTCTATTCAGATTATGCTGATATGGTGGAGATGAAGACAACTGAAGGTGAGATGGGTGTTTATAAAGGACATATTCCTCTTACAGCTGTTGTTGCTCCAGGAACACTTCGTATTCACAAGGATAATGAAGTTAAAGAGGCAGTTTTATTAGATGGTATTATCCGTGTACTTGAAGATAGTGTAACAATTTTAGCGGAGGCTTGTGAATGGGCTGATGAGATTGATTTGGCCAGAGCCATGGAAGCGAAAATAAGAGCAGAGAGAAGATTAAAAGGTGCTGAGGGTGAAATTAATGTAACCAGAGCGGAACTTGCACTTAGAAGATCTCTTGCCCGTATCGAGCTTGCAGAAAAGTATAAAAATTCATAGATATAGATAAAAGAGACGTTCGATTGGACGTCTCTTTTTAGTGCCTGTCTTTATATGCAAGCATGTATGCTGTAGCCATATTATACTAAATGTGAATAGTAACTATTTAAAATAAAAAATGATACATTGGGCAAATGTATCATTCTTTAATGGAAATATTTTTAATTAATGTCAAAGAAGGGTATCTTTCATTAATTACATTATTTACTATAGCATAGAGA
>JAILNW010000251.1 GCA_024691145.1 Lachnospiraceae bacterium | reverse complement strand
TCTTTCTTAATTCAGATAAAATTCCACTTTGTGCCCAATCAAAACTAATATTATCTTTTAATACTTTAGAGATAAATGTATGTGCATTTTCAACCATTACCTCTATACTTTGTGTATCAACAGCGTATTTTCTAGCAATATATTCTAAAGAATCATGATATCCTAACATTTTTATTTTTTCCAACTGATGTTTTTTTATATCAATGTATAATGAACTCAAACTAGTCACCTTCTGCTGAAATAATTTATTAATTACATTTTTCGAAATCTCCATGAAACTATTTTTACTTCCTTTGTACTTTTTCCATATTTCAGACAAAGATACACCATCGATTTCTTCATTCATTATTTCTAGATATTTTTCTAGTGAACGACTAATATCACCGGAAACATCATCTTGCCCTTGCACGTCTTCCCATATTTTCTCAATATAATAATAATATTTTTGAACCTTATCATTTTCTCTTGGTTTGTTTTTAATACTTTTGATTGTTGATGCAAGAACAGTATCAATATCATCCATAATACTATACAGCTTACATAATTCATCATCTGCTTTTTTCGAAACATATCCCATTCGTCCAATGTTCTTTACATAGATCAACAGATAATCCAATTCAGAATACATGATATCCAGTTCATCCATAACGTCTACTATATCATTATCTCTAGACATCTCTTTCAATCTACTTAGTCGCTTTACAATATCTAATAATATTTTGCTATATTTATCATCATTAATACATTTAAAATGATGTGACAATGTTTTATTCAAAACAAAACCTCCATTTCAAAAAGATTTTTCCTTTTCAGGATTTCATCGATAATACGTCCTTCAAAACAATCTTTACCAAATGTTTTTAAATAATACTCTCTAGCATTATTTAAATATTTAATTCCTTCCAACATATCTTTATTTACCAAATAAGCACAACCAATAGCAAAATCAGCATATGCAAGATAATCATTATACTTAATCCTTGTCTCAAGTGAGGACTTTACTATTAATAATTTTCTCAATAGAATTAATGGCGCACTCAATTTCAAAATCAACTCACATATAATACAATTTATCTCACATATCAAAGTATAATTATGAGAATTCCCCATTATTCTACTTAAACTGTTATAGCTTTTCAAAAACACATCCAAAGCCTCCTTGTATTTACCATTACGCAAATATACTTTTCCAATATTATTCATATTATTAGATACCCGAGGATGTTCTGTGCCTAAAAATTTAATCCTGATATCACATGCCTCCTTATATAAAGAGACTGCTTTTTCGCTGGAATTATTTCTGTAATAATTGTATGCTAAACTGTTTAATGAAACTGGTAAATCGAATTCGTATTTGCTCAAATTACTTTTTCTCAACCTGATTGCCATTTCCGCATATTTTATTGATTCCTCAGTCTTATTAATCTTTCCATAGCAGTATGACAGATAATCAAATATAATAACTCTATCATCACACATTAGCTCTGTATCCAACTGACCTAAAAAAATATCTATTGCATTATTATAGTTACCATTTTCTCTCTCTAAGTATCCAAGCTTAATACTCCATAAATTCTTATGCCTAGAATCTTCTTTAATCAGATGCTGTATTACTTTTTTTGACAATCTATACTCGCAACAATTTATCAAATACTCTACATATAACTTAACTCTTAAAAAACTAATCCGTTGTTCTTTACAACTAAGTATTTCGGTTATTCGTGCTGCCACATAATCATTATTACAACTTAATTCTCTATATAATGCAGGGACATCCTCAATATACAACATTTCAAATACCTTTTCAGACAATAAATAATCTATAATTTCTTTTTCATTCTTGTTTCTCTTCAAATAACCGACAATTTCCCTTATACTATGTAGTGACACAGTCGTTCTTGAAAAATAGGAATATACTCCCTTTTCATCCACCTCATCAATTATATGTTTATACTTTTGATGTATTGCTGTCCTTATCATTTCAAATCTAAAACAATACTTATCTTCATTAACGGTAATAAGTTCATTTAGCATTTCTAATGCATCAATAACATAGATATTATTTATATTCAATGTATAAACAATACTCTCCAAATCAGCTTTTGTCATATAGTCACATGTCAAACTTAAAGCAACACAAACAACTTCAACCGTTTTCTTGAATTCTAAATCATGCTCCGAACAATCTAGTATCCTTTGCAGTATTCTATCTATTATACCGAGCGAATCCTCCTCTTTAGTCAGCCAATCAATTTCATCAATAATCTCGCTAGACGGACAACCTCTCAATAACACTTCATTCAAAATTAATTGTATAAATGAAATATCATAATTTTTAATTTCTAATATATGTTCAATTATTTCTTTAGTTAAATACAAATTATTATC
>JAILNW010000231.1 GCA_024691145.1 Lachnospiraceae bacterium | reverse complement strand
CATACCAGAACAGAACTCATCAAAATTCTCAAACATAATTTCCAATTTGTCAATCTTCTTTTCTGTATGGTAATGTCCACAATACCATTTTTTATAAGATAATTTTTCTTCAATGCAATCTAACCAATTTTCTGTAGATTTGTCTACCTTACTCTGATCAACAAAAGAAAGGAAAACTTCAACAGGCTCATACTTCAGTGGTGTTGTATGACTTAATACCACATCCACTTTCCAACAAGATTCCTTAAGTTGTTGTTCTACATATCTTTTGATTTCTTCCGAAGGCTGTTCGTCTTCCCACCAACCCCAGCCATATGCAAGCCTAATATCTTTGTCGATACTGTATGCACCACCAATTACAACTGTCTTTTTCCCATTTAAATCGAATATCTCACCGTCCTTTGCAAATAAAAGACTAGGGTATTTCTCCTCGTAAAATACTGTTCCACCATTCCATATTTTTTCCTTGTAACTCTCTATTGTATATGGTCGTTGCTCATGATTTCCATGAATGGCAAAAATTGTAATTGGCAGAGATTCAAGCAATTTCTTTTTCGGCTCATCATATATTGCCCCGCTAAAATTAATGCCTGCATCTCCTAATATAATAAGTATATCATCAATAGACGTCTTAAAACGTCTGCAAAATTCTTCTATACGTTCAAATCTTCCATGTGTATCACCTGTAATAAATACCATTATTTTATCCCTTCCTTGCTTTGTCAGTCGATGTTTATATGCTCAAACTTTATACCTTCTTCATCTACACTAATCAGCAAATATGATGCCCCTTCCAATCCTGTAGCTGAAACAGAAACCACATTATATTTTACAAAATTCGAATGTGAATGCCCAATAGCCACAAGATCATATTTCGTTACCACTTCGTTTTTGCACGCCCTATCAAATATACCATTTTTTAAGTCTGCCAGCTGTAGAAAAGGATACGGACGATTTATATCCGAAAATAAAAAATGAGAGAAAAACAGTTTTCGATTAAAACATTCCATTTCTTCATTTCCACGTTGAAAAATGTCACCTAAGAAAATTGTTTGGTCAACTTTCTTCTCTTCTATCTGTTTAAGAACACTTTTTAAAGCATTCAAATTTCCATGAACATCTGAAAAAACAGCAATTTTCATTATTTTACACACTCCATTCTTTAAATACCATTTTCATCTATACTATAAATATATTTTCTTAAAATTATGCTATCTATTTAAAGACAAATGCCGAAAACCATATTCTAGTTTTCAGCATTTAATTACTCCATTAATGCCTTTATTTTTTCAAAGTCATATTCTCTTATGATTTCAGCACCATCGTCACACTGTGTCATATGATCTGTTACAACAATCTCCGCATCCATTGGATTCTCCACCATTTCTTCTGCCATCATTTCAAAGAAATCATACACACTAATGATTTCCGTAACATGAAAATAATCCAGTAAAAATGCAAGAGGTGTGTTTCCTGCATGCCATTATCCTCCGCTATTATCTTCAAAACAAATAATTTTATCGTATGTTCTACAAATACTGCTCCTTATAAATCATCCATTATATTTTGATATCTCAATCAATGCCGGATCCAACTGCATTATTAATGGTATCTCATAATCAAACAATTGATTATCGTATTTCCTTCGTCTGTTATTTATGTTTTTAATAACATAATTTGCAGGTATAATATCAACATTACACAATAAAACGACTTCTTCTGTTTTTTTTATACCTTTTAATAGCAAATATGGTATTGGACACATAAAATATCTTGAAAAAAATCTGCCAAATCATCTTCCTTGTCGTCTTTGTCTTCGCACACAAAATGCTTTATCTCATGAAAAATGGTAAAACGTTTGTCTCCCTCTGTCCTACTGTCATTATAATGTTTGGAAAACCTTTATAAAATGCCTCAGGAACATTTTGTCCCAACCTTTTTGAAAGTTCCTCAATCATCCCTTTATTAACATATTTCTCACCTTTTATTATTTTTACGCCAAATAAATGGGTGCAAATGTCAATATAAAAATGCAGTTTTTTTATCATATAAGAATGTAGGAAAACCTACATTCTTATATGATATTTTTTAGCTTTCCTCCATCATGTACTGCATTTGATCCTTCATTCTGTATGATGGACCATTTATATTGATAACTGAACAATGATGTAATAATCTATCCAGCAATGCATTGGTTAAAACCGGTTCTTGAAAGATATCTGACCATTTTGAAAATGGACTGTTGGTTGTAATTATTGTTGATAGTTTTTCATATCTTTTAGCTATTAAATTAAAGAAAAGATTTGCAGAATCAACATCCATTTTCTGATAGCCAAGTTCATCTATAATTAGTAATTTATATCGACAAAACCATTTTATTCTCGCTGCAAGCCTATTTTCTAATGCAGCATTTTTTAATTGCAGTATCAAGTCTTGAAATGTTATAAAGTACACACAATATCGCTTCTTTGCTGCCTCTATTCCTATAGAAACAGCAAGGTTGGTTTTTCCTACACCAGGTGTCCCACAAAAAATAACATTCTCTGCTTTTTCAATAAATCTTAATGTCATTAAATCCATTATCTTTGCTTTATCTATTGATGGCTGAAAACTAAAATCAAATTCGTCTATTTCCTTCAAAAAAGGGAAATTTGCAACCTTTACACATCCTTTTATTGCCTGTTGCTTTCGAAAATCAAGTTCACTTTGTGTAAGTTCATATATTGCATCTAATGCTGTCTTCTCACCACCAGCAATCATATCAAGGTATGTATCTATATTCTCTTTAAATCTTAAAAGCTCAAGAGCTTCGAGATTATTTATTAAACTATTATATGTATTCATTATTCCTCCTGTTTTTTAATCGAATGGTAATTCATCAAGTTTTGGTATTAACATACTATCTGAATTATCTGATTGAATTTTACTTTTAATTTCTTCTTTTTCCTTCTCATATTCAATCTGTTGTTTTGCAATATTTTCATAATAATCGTACATTTCATCCTCATACTTCTTTGAAAAATACTGTATACCTTCGTCTGTTAAAATATTAGATGATTCATCCATCCTCATTGTATCTTCAATTAGGCAGTTAAATGCTATTGTTTTGCAATAGTCAGATTTCATTGAGTATTTTATATGAGATATAAACTGTTCTTTATTGTTAATGTATGGAAGAACTTCATTTATACTTTTTATAAAGATACTCTTGGCTTTATATGATAAATTTGCATAATTATTTATAACCCATCTGCCATATTCACTCTGATTAATGTAAGCAATAAGCGCTTCTTCTGATTTCATGGCTGCTTTTTCTGATACTGTAACTTTTCTGGTTTCAAGTATTCTGTCCATCTTTTCTAAGTTATCATTAATAACTGCTTCCATATCGTTTTCATCAACTTTGCCTTTCATAAGTTTTTCATAATGATCCTTTTTATAGTTAATAGGTTTTTTATTTATTTCGTGCAAAGTTATTAGTTTTCCGTTATAATATATGTATAGCTTGTTGTCCAAGAGATCTACCGTAACTTCTTCGCCAATAAGCTTTGGATCAACGGAATATTTGCTATTTCCATAACGTATAAGGGCTTCTGAAGATACTTTGTATTTATTGCTTGAAAGATAAGTATCTACTATACTCCTTGTTGGTAATGGAAGCAGATATTCCTTTTCCTTGTAAAACAGTGCAGTTGGTGACATCTGTGTTTCCTGGTTAATTGCAATATTCATACTGTTATTTATATCTATAAGGATTTTCTGAAGATCTTCAATTGTTTCGAATTCTTTATCATAAACTCTTATCCAGTCGATAATCTTGTTTCTTGCTTCAACAGTTCCCTTTGTTTCTGGCGATCTTACTCTGCACAGTTTTGCTTTAAAAGCAAAATCCTTTGACATTCTTATTATTGAGTCAGTTAGTTTTTTAGGTCGGCTGCTAGTATTAGCAACAGTTGACATGTTGTCGAAGAGTAATTCTTTAGGAACACCTCCAAACTTAATAAAACTGTTAATTAATCCTCTTGCAACATCATCAAATCTTTTTTGCACCGACAACTCTAAATAAGAATATCTAGAATATTTAAGTACTACATGAAGAACATTAATAATATATGTTTCACCTGATTTATTTGTAATGTGAATATCTTCTTTCCAGTCTACCTGGCACTGTTCACCTGGACCTTTTTCATATCTAGGATGTCCTTTTATTTTATCTTTAGGTTTTAGTTTATTTATACTTATATAACGATTAAAATTAGAATAAGAACCAATTCTATCAAAACCGTATTTTTTTATCATAAACTGATATACACCTTTAACAGATGTACGTTTAATCAATAACTTATCAGTTATCTCATTTTTATACTGATCAAGTTTACTTCCTTTATTTCTTGTAGCAGGCCTCCCTTCATAACCTTGATGATATTTTTTTACTGTTCTCCAATCTAAGTCATATTTTCTTCCTAAAGCAGCATAATTGGGCTTAACGTTAAGAATATCCATAACAGCCAGTTCTCCTTTAATCTTATTAATCATATAAGTCACACCTCCTAGGATAGTATAACTTATATATGTAAAAAAATACAAAATAAGAATGTAGGTTTTCCGACATTTTTATTTAATACGAATCCTACATTCTTATTTTAGCATTTACAAATGGGCCATTGCAAACAGTGTCTCAAATTTATTCTCTTCTTCAAAATTTCCCTCATTTACCAAAATATGCTTTTCAAATAAATAATCCTTATATATTTCCTGCATACCATTATCCTCCACTATTATTATAAAAAAAGCCGACGTATCTTGCCACTATTATATCCCAAATAAAGAAGTAAGTGGCAATAGCTGTCGGCTCATGATATAGCGATATTACCGAATTAATAAAGTGCTCTACCTACTGAGCTACAGAACGTTTCCGTTCTGGTGGGATTCGAACCCACGACACCAAAAGAAGTAAATCCGGTTAGCTGCCATAGTTCATCAAGTTCTGTTACTATAGTTTTATTCAAACTCGCAAAGACCTTCGTAGTCCAATTCTGTTTCTAGTCTTATTCTATACTGTTTTGTATAGAATAAGACTGTTTTTCATCTCGTTTTCCGGCTTTGGAGTGAGAAATAGTACCATTTTAGTACCGGATGTGGGGAGGGGAATTTACCATTCCATAGGGATATTCTGGGGCAGGTGAGGCGAAAAAATCAACAGGGATTTTTCATATTGTGCTCTTGAATGTTCTTAGCCCACATTGCTTCGATCTGTAATGTCTTGCTAGATACCTTTATATCCGTCCCCAACTTGGGGACTGCACTCGAATATACTATTATTTCTGCTCAAATAATATATTCACCAGTAAGTGCTTCAAAAAATAGCGTTACTGACATTTAGCCATTCGTGTGGTATCATATCAGAAACCTATTTCTTGAAGCTTTTCTTTTGCTTCTGAACCAGATGACATCTCTCAGGTAATTTATCTGACCAAGGGAGAAGATCATCAATTAAATCTGGATGATTACAGAAATCTATATTAGGCATTGTTGCCAGAAGATAATCTAAGTATTCATATACATTAAGATTATTTTCTCTTGCACTTTCGACCAGTGTATATAAGACGGCATTTGCTTTTGCACCATTAGGTGTATCTGCAAACAGCCATGCTCTTCGAGCCGTAGCAAATGGTCTTATATGTGATTCACAAAAATTGTTTGAGATTTCAAGTCGTCCGTCCTCTAAAAATGTTTCTAACTTTTCTCTATGGTTCAGAGAATAGTTTAATGCCTTTGTTAATTTTTCATTGGTAGTGTTTAATGTAGAAGTATATTCTACCCATTGCTAGAAGGCGTCTAATAACTTTCTTGATGATGTTTGGCGTCTAGCTTTTTTGGCATCATAAGTAAGCCCTGACATTTGTTCCTCCATGTAAAAAAGGAGGTTAATAAATTCACGGCCTTCATCTCCTTTGGAACCCGGAATTTCATTTCCTTTACTGTCCAGAGGAATGCTTTCTATAAAGTACCTGCGTAAGTGAGCCCAGCAGAAGTTATTCTGTACTTTTTCTAGGTTCATGTTATCGTAGGCAGTATAGACATCTGTTGTAACGTAGCCTTTAAATCCTTTTAACAGGGTTAAAGCTATTTCCCTTGACCTTGTTCTGGAATAATAAAAGAATGTAGCTTTTATTTCTTCACATTTTCCAGTTTTGATTACCCACATAAAGGATTGGCTTGATGCCTTTTTGCCATCCTCTTTATTTACCTGGATACGGGTTTCATCCATATGAAGGATTTCACAGTTGTGGATAATATTACTATGTATCCTTTCGTATATAGGTGTAAGCCACATGTCACTGCACCTTATAATCCAGTGTGCCATATTTGATCTTGGCAATACCAGTCCCATCCTGTAAAAGTCATTTTCCTGACGATTAAGCGGAACGCCCATGGCAAACTTCTGATACATTATCTGAGCCACAAGAGATGGTGTAGCTATTGAATGTGAAAGAATCTTTTCTGGAACAGCAGCTTTTTCAATATTTTTGTTACCTTTACCGTTTGCACCACATTTTTTGCATTTAGCGACCTGGCGTACTATGTTTTTAACAATTAATTTTGCTGGCTGAAATTCAACTTCTGTTCTGACAGGTATTTTGCCAATAACCGCTAGTTCTCCTCCACATACTGAACATTTCTGGTTCTCATCTATTACATATTCAACAACTTCTTTTGGAAGATTATCAAGCATTTCTTTTCTGTCACCGGCTTTTCTCGGAGTACGCTTATATGTATTTATAGTAATCTTTTCTGTCTCTTTATTTATTTGTTCTGCGAGTTTTTCATCATTATCAAAAAGACTGAGCTGACCATCATACTGAGCCTTCTCTGTTTTGCGACCAAACATGACTTTTTGAGAATGCAAAAGAGCCTGCATCATGTTTTCAATGCTAGCTTTCTGCTTTTCTATTATTTCATCTTGTTCCTGAATCTTTTTATCTTTCTCTTTAAGTTTTTCATCTTTTTCAGCAAGTAATCTTTCTTTTTCTGCTAATAATGCTTTAAGCCTCTCCAATTCGTAATCTTTATTCATGATATAACCTTCTATCCGCCTCATAATTCCATAAATAATTATACCATTTTTTAATAAATTTTTCTACCAAAAGTCATAAGAAAAAAACACTGGAAAGTGCCGAAAATAAAGGCTTTTCCAGTGTTTTTTTGTGCATTTTTTTGTGTTAGTAGCATGTATTTTTCAAGGTTAAATCTACCTTATGATGTGCTTTCTTTTGCTCTATTTCCAGACCATCCAACAGCCATTGTAACTGTTTAGAATCTATCTCTTTTACATCATCAGCTTGTTGAAGGCCACTGAAATTTCATCTTATCTAGAAGCTTTTTTGTCGCTAATATAAAACCATTCTTGTCATACCGTAAAACCCTGATAGTATTCTTTCTTTTATTGCAGAAGATGAAAATATATATCAGAATAAGGATCCAGTCTAAACTGCGTTGATACTATTGCAACTAAGCCGTCAATTTGTTTTCTGAAATCAGTCAGTTTCACCGAAATAACTATATGCTGTGCATTATCAGCCAGTCTGTTTAACATAGCTTATAAATCCTCTCAATAATTGAATTAGCAACATCAATGTCAGTTTCATTATTGATGGTAATAGTTAAAGTATTTAGCGTTATCTGGATAGGAGTAGTAACAGTATTGACTGTATTGACTATTGTTTCTCCATCGCTTTCATTAATAATATCCGTTACATCTACAAACTCATTAACA
>JAILNW010000214.1 GCA_024691145.1 Lachnospiraceae bacterium | reverse complement strand
GATTACGTCTCTCAACGCTCATTGTATCTGGTAATGTAAGTATTGCTTTGTATCCCTTTGCTGCTGCAACTGCTGCAAGACCAATTCCTGTATTACCACTTGTTGGTTCAATGATTGTAGCACCTGGTTTTAAAAGTCCCTGCTGCTCTGCATCTTCTATCATTGCAAGAGCAATTCTATCTTTTACTGATCCTGCTGGATTTAAGTACTCAAGTTTTGCAAGTACTGTTGCCTCTGTAATTTCTCTTTTCTTTGAATATCCATTTACCTGTAATAAAGGTGTTCCCCCGATTAATTCTGATGCGCTCTGTTTAATTTCACTCATATCTTTTTCCTCCATTTTCTAAAAATTTTTATTCTGTGTTTTTGTATTTCTTTTGATAGTTAAATCATACCACTTTAGTAGGTATTTGAAAACTTTCCAAAAATTATCATCTGTGATAAGTATTGTTTATAGCCATTTAATATTAATTATGTAATCTTAATATTTATACCCAACAAAGATGCAGCCCTATATACTGCACCTTTGTTTTACTTTATAATTATCTTTATTATTTTTCACATCACTAATAGTAGCCTTGTTGCCACATACCTTACAATTATCATTTTTCTTAGGTAACTTTATTACTCTTGTATTCATCGTAAGGCCATCAAATCTAAGCATCCTGCCTACAAGCATAGAACCTATTTTTGTTATGTATTTAATTGCCTCTAGTGCCTGTACGCTTCCTATTATTCCAGATACAGCTCCTATTATCCCGCTTTCAGCGCAGTTAGGTATATAATCCTCTGGAATATCTTCAAATATACATCTATAGCAAGGATTATCACCCGGGCACCAGCTCATTACCTGACCGTAAAAACCTAAAATTCCCGCATGACAGAAAGGAATTTTTTTAATAACGCAAGCATCATTTATTAAAAATTTTGTTTCAATTCTGTCTGTGGCATCTATAACAAAATCGTAATCCTTTATAAGTTCGCTTATATTATCCGGTGTTGCAAATGTGTCATAAGATATAATATTAATATATGGATTACCTGACTCAAGCCTTCTCTTAGCTGCTTCAACCTTCTTGCTTCCTACATCCTCAATACTATATAGAATCTGACGGTGAAGATTTGTAATATCTACTGTATCACCTTCAACAATTCCAATTGTACCAACTCCTGCCGCTGCAAGGTACATAAGTGCAGATGTACCTAACGCACCTGCACCTATAATCATGACTTTTGAGTTTCTCAATTTATTCTGTCCAGCTATCCCTAATTCAGGAAGCACCATCTGCCTTGAATAATAAAGATTTTCCTCACAATAAGGATCTTCATAATGTTTTATTAGCCATTCATCATATCCCCCACCCAAGTTATACGCATTTATATCATACTGGGTTAGTATGTTCACAACTTCCTCACTTTTTAAACCTCTGGTGCAATACACCACAACCTTTTCAGGTTTGATTTTTTCTATAAAACAAACTAATTCTTCTATATTAACTGGCTCTGGAAATGAAACTGCATTATCAATGTAACCATGCCCATATGCTTCAGCAGAACGTATATCTACTAATAAAGAAGAACTTAGACATTTTTTTAATTCGTCTACAGTAATATTTTTCATAAAAACTCCAATGTTCCTAATTATAATTTTTATCCAGCAAATCCTGCAATGATGTATTATCAAGTACATCATTTATTGCTGAATCCAACTCCCTCCATAAAGGATAACAAAGACACTCTGATGCATTAGGACAATCTTCATCACCGCTGGTGCAACTTGTTGGATGCATCTCTCCTTCAAGACATCGTATTATCTCTCCGACAGAATATTTGCATGGTTCTTTTGTTAAACGATACCCACCATTCACACCTCTGGCACTTTTTACCTTATTCGATTTTTGTAAAACAGAAACAATATGCTCAAGATATTTCTCGGAAATGTCTTCTCTGCTTGCGATATCCCTAAGTTTTACATAATCATTTCCTTGATATATTGATAAATCCAGCATAAATTTCAATGCATTTTTTCCTTTTGTTGTAATTATCATCTAAGTACCACCTTTCTTACAAATATGCCGGAACAATATAAATCAAATACTATGAAAATCAAATGATACTGGGTGGATTCGAACCACCAACTTCAGCTTTGCAAACCTATGCCATTCCAGCGGCTACAGCATCATAATTATCAGAATAAGACCCGGAGCTTTACTATTTAATTCTCTTATTTTATTTTGTAAAGCCCCTGGTATCTTTTCATTTTGCCTTATGAGTTAAAAAGTGGTGTTGAAAGATAACGGTCACCCGAATCAGGAAGCAATGCCACTATAACTTTTCCCTTGTTTTCTGGTCTCTTAGCTAAAATTTCTGCTGCCTTAAGTGCTGCACCTGAAGAAATACCAACTAAAATTCCTTCTGATGTTGCAAATGCCTTGCCTTCTGCAAATGCATCTTCATTCTCTATAGTAATAATCTCATCGTAAACACTTGTATTAAGAACATCTGGTACAAATCCGGCTCCAATACCCTGAATCTTATGTGCTCCAGGCTTTCCTGTTGATAATACTGCACTTGTTGCTGGCTCAACTGCCACAACCTTTACATTAGGATTCTGCTCCTTCAAATACTCACCAACACCTGTAATAGTTCCACCTGTACCAACA
>JAILNW010000208.1 GCA_024691145.1 Lachnospiraceae bacterium | reverse complement strand
CCTCTTAATATTTTCTTCATATTTATTCACTGTACCCACTTATCAATTACAATATTGCATACCTTTTATATAATATATGATAATACCAATTGGTTACCTATAAGTTACTTATATGTTTTTATTGCAACATTTTTTCAATATTTTAATAACAAAACCCATAACTTAATTGTTACATAAGTTATGGGTTTATAGTTAACCTTTAATTATATTTATAATGTCTTTTATCTTCGGCCTGCTGCCATTGTAGAATACTGTTGCTCTATATACTTTTCCTGCTGCAAGTACTATTATCGCAGTAAATATTACAAGTATTCCAAGTTCAATAAGTCCCTGAGTAATTGTTACTGTTCCAACAAGTATATCTGCCGGAAGCTGAAATGGTATACTAAGAGGACAGTATCCTGCAACCGTCATAAGATCTTTATTTTCCATAAGTGTTCCAAAGTATGGTATAAAAAATCCAATTACAATTGCATATTGGAATATCATCATTGTTGGTCCCATGTCTTCTGATTTCTGCACAAATGAGCCACATAATCCTGCTAAGGAGCAGTACATTATAAATCCTAATACCACAACAAGAAATGCTATAATAATTGCTGGTATTGTGAAGGCCTCTGCTACATTGTTATTTTTTAGAAGTTCAATAAGATCTGAAAGTCCTGTCTTATATCCTTCCTGCACCATGCCTCCTGCCATAACTCCTGCTTTATATCCAAGTACAAGGCTTACGCACCACAAAACAATCTGTATCATGGCACCTATTATCATACCTGCAATCTTTCCTGCTATAAGGCTTGATGAAGATACTGTTGTAAGCATTAATTCAAGTATTCTAGAACTCTTCTCTGTCATCATGCTTTTACTTATTGACTGTCCATAAATTAATACCATCATGTATATTACAAGACCCAGCATCATTGGAAGGAACATCTTAACCAATGTAGTTCCGATATTTTCTTCTCCCTGGCCTAATGTATTAATTCCAACCATAACAGGTGATAACACCACTGCAAGCTGTTCCTCACTAAAGTCTCCATTACTGTATTTTGCCTGCTGAATATAACCTTGAAGCATTGTTCCTAAGTCTTCTCCGTCACCTTCAGTTACATCTCCATTTTTTGAAAGAAATATGTTAATGCTTATTTCTTTTCCATCATTATCAATTTTAACACCTACAGTATTGCCACTTTCGTCCTCTTTTACAATCTTTTTAATTTCCTTCTCGCTAAGCTCTTTTTGGACCTCAATCGTAACATTTTTGTAAACATCTTCACTTTTTAAATAGTTATAATCTATCGCTTCAAATCCAAGGTTGTCTGAAATGCAAATGTTTTTTATTTTGCTTTCTTTATCAGGCTTTGCATCTAATACACATATAATTATCGGAATAGCAAATAGTGCTATGGCAAATAGTATTGTAGCTGCTGCAAATCCCTTGGTTTTTATCAGCTGTTTTAATGTAAAACTACAAACCTTTTTTGTATCTTTAAAACCCTTGCTCATATTCTCCTCCATTATTTATTCTGTTTATATATTCCTACAAGTTGTTTAAATCCTATCTTCTGTCCATTATATAATATAAGTGTTTCATAAACTTTTGATACAAACATAAACAACAGCCACAACGTAGCCAGCATAACAGCGACGCTTAGGGCTCCTATCATTATGCCTGCTTTTCCTGTTAACAAATCAATAGGCAGTACAAACACAGAAGTTATCGGTATCAGGTAGAATACGTTCTTTATTGCATTTGATAATCCACTTCCAAATGTGAAGAAATAAAATCCACCAAAATAACCAGCCATAACTAAAAATGTATACACTCTGTTTACCTCTGCAAGTTCTTCTATCTTACTTGCTGTAGATGCCACAAGACATGATAGAAGTGCAAATATTGCAAGTCCTGCTATCATTACAAGAACACCTAAAAGAATTTCAGCAGGTGAGCCTTCAATCTTCAAACTTCCTATACTTAAGTTTGCTGCTGCATTAACTGCATCAGAAGACCCTTTTGAATACATATTTGAAATTGTACATCCAGCAACAATTGCAGCTATCTGGATAGATGTTGCAGCAACTGCAGAACATACTTTTCCAATTACAAGTGCCAATGGCTTTATGGATGTTAATATATATTCCATAACTCTTGATGATTTTTCTGTTACTATTGCAGTTCCTATATTTTCTCCACACATAACAAGCAGCATAAATACTATAATTACAAACATAAACTTGCTTGCTTCAGCCTGTGAATCATTATTTATATCTTTTTCTTCTGATATAAGGGTAACCTTTGTACTTACAGGCATATCAATAAGTTTTTTCTGTTCTTCAGTGAGATTGCAGTTTGCATTCTTCATATCATTAAAGACCTCTTCAAAAGTATCTGCAAATTGATTCATCTCAATTTCACCAATATCACTGCTATTATTTTTATATAACTGAATATCAAAGTAGTGATTAAAGTTTACAAATGCAACTACAGTATCATTATATTCTTCATTATCAACTGCCTCTTCTTCAAAGTCCTCCACTGTTTTTTCAGTGAAACTTATCTCTAAGTCCTTATAATCTTTCTTTAATCCTTCATACATTTCCTGTGGCAAGGGAACACTGTCATTAATTACAAGTTTCTTTATATTACCTTTATTTGCCCCGACTATTCCACTCTCTTCAGATGTAGCTACTGAACAGACTATCATAATTGCAATTGATAAAAGCGTTGTAACTATGAATACTTTGCTCTTAACAGTCTGTGTAAATGAGAATGCAAATACGGACATGGCTCCTTTTAAGTTATTCTTCATGCACATTACCCACCTTTTCTACAAAAATCTCATGAAGAGTAGGTTCTCTAAGTTCAAACTTAATAAGTGGCAAGTTTGTCTGTAATATTTTTTCAAGCAATACTTTAGCATCCTCTTCTTTATTTACTTTTAACTGATATTCATTTGGAGTTTTATTTACTACTGTTAAGTCAGCCTCTTTAATAAGATTTTCTATATCTCCTTCAACCTTTACACAAAGATTAACTCGTCCATATGACTTCTTAATCTCATTAAGATTTCCCTGTAATACCACGTTACCTTTATCAATTATAGTTAAGTCTTCACAGAATTCCTCAATTGTTGCCATCTGGTGACTTGACATTATAATATACTTTCCTTTTGCAACCTCTTCTTTTATAATATTCTTAAAGAGATCTGCATTAACAGGATCAAGTCCGCTAAGTGGTTCATCAAGTACAAGAAGTTCAGGGTCCGATATAAGGGCTGCCATAAGCTGTATCTTCTGCTGATTACCCTTTGATAATTCCTCAGCCTTCTTAACCTTTGCTTTTTTCCCCTTAACTGCTGGTGGATATATATATTCTGTTACCTGTAGCTTTTCAGCCCAGTCCTTTATTCTTTTCTTCGCTTCTTCCTTGGAAACACCCTTTAACTTTGCAAAGTATAATAACTGGTCCATAAGTGTATACTTAGGATATAAACCTCTTTCCTCTGCAAGATATCCTACATTTATTTTTGAAGTATCTAATTTTCCCCCATTCCACAAAATCTCTCCACTTTCAAATGCGAGCATTCCAAGTATTGATCTTATAGAAGTAGTCTTTCCTGCTCCATTAGTTCCAAGTAATGCATAAACACCTGGTTTATCCATAGTAAAACTAAGATCATTTACTACTGTCTTATCTCCGTATTTTTTTACTAAATTCTTTACTTCTAAAGACATAACTCTCTCTCCTCTTTAAATATTTATTTTTAAGTATCAACTACTCTTTCAATATTATAACACTATTTACATTTATATACAATAAAATGAACATTAAGGTTTGATTAGAAAAAAAACACCCAGTAACCAATTAATGGAAACTGAGTGCTGCCATGGACACCTAAAGGAAACCATTAGTAAAATAGTCCTGTACAAAATAGCCAACATTTATTACATTTATTATAATATGTTACTAAATTGTAACTTTTATGTAAAAATTGATTGTATGTATATTAATACAATGTTATAATTAGATTAACATAAAGATTACTGCTAGTTATGATCCTCATAGTTAATAATTGATTGTTTAAGGAGGAATTTGTACATGAGCAGACAAAAAAAATCCAGGAAATTATTAAAAGGAGCTATTGTCGTATTATTCATAGCATCAATTACTATCGTTGCTATTTCCGTAATGTCAAATGATGATAAAAAATCAAAAGCAGCATCTTCTTCAGTATCAAATGGAGTTATGATGCAGGCATTTGAATGGGGTACAACTAATAAAGGTACTCACTGGACAACACTTGCAAGCCAGGCACCAAGTCTTTCGCAGGCAGGTATTACAGCATTCTGGCTGCCACCTGCATATAAAGGTGACGCAGGTACTAATGATGTAGGTTATGGTGTTTACGATTTGTATGACTTAGGAGAATTCAATCAGAAAGGTACAACAAGAACAAAGTATGGTACAAAGGCACAGTATACATCATTAATTTCAACATTACACAAAAACAACATTCAGGCATATGCAGATATCGTACTTAATCATAAGGGTGGCGCAGATTCAACTCAGACAGTAAGTGCATATAAAGTTTATGATAACAGCAGATCTTACAACCAATCAGGAGCTTATGATATATCAGCATGGTGTGTATTTACCTTCCCAGGAAGAAATGGAAAATATTCTACTTTTACATGGGATGCAAGCTGTTTTGATGGCGTTGACTGGGACGACAAAGGAAAAACAAAGGGCGTTTTCAGATTTGCAAATAAAGGCTGGGACTGGCAGGTTGACGGAGAAAATGGCAATTATGATTACCTTATGTATGCAGATATAGACTTTGATAATACAGCAGTTGTAAATGAACTTAAATCTTGGGGTAAATGGTATGTTAACACTGCTAACCTTGATGGTTTCAGACTTGATGCTGTTAAGCATATTAAGTTCTCATTCTACAGTGACTGGTTATCATCAGTAAGAAGCAGCACAGGAAAAGACCTTTTCTCAGTTGGTGAGTACTGGACTCAGGATTTAAGCAGACTTAATACTTATCTTTCAGCAACAGGCGGAAAAACTTCACTTTTTGACGTACCTCTTCACTATAATTTCCAGACAGCTGCTAACTCTTCAGGAAATTATGATATGAGAAATTTATTTAATAATACACTTGTAAAACAGTCTCCTACACTTGCAGTAACATTTGTTGATAACCACGATTCACAGCCAGGACAGTCACTTGAATCAACAGTTGCAGGCTGGTTCAAACCTCTTGCTTACACAGCAATCTTAACAAGAGAAAGTGGTTATCCATGTGTATTCTATGGAGATTATTATGGAACATCAGATGGTAAAATTTCATCATACAAAAATGTTATAAACAAAATCTTACTTGCAAGAAAGAATTATGCATATGGAACTCAGCATGATTACCTTGATAACGCAAACATTATCGGTTGGACAAGAGAAGGTGATTCTTCTCATTCACATTCAGGACTTGCAGCCCTTATTACAGATGGAGCTGGTGGCTCTAAGTCAATGTATGTTGGTACAAAACACGCCGGAGAAGTTTGGTATGATATCACAGGTAATATTTCTTCAAAGGTTACTATAGGAAGCAATGGATATGCAACATTCTCAGTAAATGGCGGTTCACATTCTATCTGGGTTTACCAGTCTTCATCTTCTTCATCAGGTGGTGGAACTGCTGTAACTCAGGCACCTAGTGGAAACAACAGCGTAACAGTTTACTATTACAACTCAAAGAACTGGAGTAACGTTTACATTCACTACTGCCCAAAGAACGGAAGCTGGACTACAGCTCCTGGTGTCAAGATGACTTCAGCAGGAAGTGGTTACTACTACTACAAAATAAACCTTGGAAGTGCAACTGGCGCAACAGTATGTTTCAATAATGGTAGTGGAACATGGGACAGCAACAATGGTTCAAACTACTCTGTTGGAACTGGAAGTGCTACAATTCAAAATAACAAGGTTACTAATCAGGCACCAACATTAACATCATCATCGTCAAGCACAACTACTACAACATCTAATAAAGTTACAGTATATTATTATAATAGGAATTCATGGAAAAATGTTTATATTCACTACTGTCCTTCAGGTGGAAAGTGGACAACAGTTCCTGGTTCTAAAATGAGTTTATACAGTGGAAAGTATTATAAAATTACATTAGACTTAGGAAGTGCAAAGCAGGCAACAGTATGCTTTAACAACGGAAGCGGTTCCTGGGACAGCAAGAACGGTGCAAATTACACGGTAGGCACTGGAGACTATAAGGTTGTTAATGGTTCTGTAAGTGCTGGAAAGCCTTGATAAAATTAATGATAATAAACGCATTTTCAAAACAAGAAAGACTCCCTTTTACAGGAGTCTTTCTTATTTTCTTGAATCTATTGCTTTTCTAGCACAAGAAACTGCGCCCAAAATCGTAAGTAATATCAAACCCAAATTTGTAAATTTACATCTACCAGTCAGCTGCAAAACGCTAATCACAATTATTGCTAATGCATCTATAAAACCAACTATTGTCAATAATTTTCTAACCATATTTTTCTCCTTGTCTGATAAAAAATCCTAAAACATCACCTGTCAATAATAATAAACTAATTATCGGGGTTTGTCAACTAAAAAATTGTATTACTCATTCTTTTTCTTTTACCGTTGCATAAACAACTACAAACGACATTACTACTACAATTGCACACAATAAATACATTAATATTTTCATATCTCATCATTAATTATATATAGTATAAATTAAATTGACCTCAACTTATTTTTTTAAACTATTTTTATAATCTATATAAAAGCATGTTACCGCTATTATATACAAGATAATGGAAGTTATAAATGTTAGCCTGATAAACTTATTCGCAGTAACTATAGCATTTATTCCACTTGCAATAGCTCCTATCCCCCCACAAATTGTTATAAATAAATATATCTTCTTCTTTTTTTCCATAAAATCACCTCATAATAAATTAAAAACACATCAACTAATATTTCTTTGTACTGCATAAATATATTATACAAATCTTCAGAGATTTTGCTTGTATCTTGAATGTTCATACTCTGTCTTAAATATTCATAACGTAATTGATTTTTTAAAGCAACTATAAGGCTATCTGCATTATCTTTTGTCCCTCAAATATAGCTTTAGAATCCTGTGTTATACCAACAAAGTCTTATCTACATAATAGCCATTAGTTTCAATAAGCTTTCGATAATCGTCTCTTCCTAATATAACTTTCTTCTTCACAAAACCAACCTGCCTTCCATGATGCCTTCTAGAATTTGCTTTCGTTCTGTACAAACTCATGTAATATTACCACATTTTTTACATTATGTGCAATACCTAGAATAAGCACTTCTCCATTCATGTCGCTGTAATACTTATTGTCTTTTATCTGTTTTAATGCCTCCTTGGCTTTTTCTGTTAATAGCTTATTATCATTCTTTTCTTTCTTTTTCTCATACTTAAACTCTATTATTACATTAAGGTCACCTTCATGTTTTGCATATATAAATATATCGGACCTGCCTTTACCTCTTTCCCTGTTTGACTCTACATTGAATCTAGGCTCAAGATATATGCTCATTCCCAGCATCAGCATGTGATATGAATTTTCTTTATCCGCAGCATCAAAACTTGATGTGCAATTACATATTATGTCTTCATATATCCTTATAAATTCATCTATATTCTTTTCATTTAAGGCTTCAAATAATTCTTCAAGTGCATTTTCATTAACCCTTATGTATTCGGCCACTATCTTCTGAAATTCTGACTTTACCTCTTCATTAGGTATTCTAAGTTTAAATCTGTTAAACTTTATCTTCTTTTCAATTGTTACATATCCTGCATTTAACAAAAGCCCCCATAAACCTGCTGATGACTGGCTTTCTGAAAATGTTGTCACAAGGTCTATA
>JAILNW010000181.1 GCA_024691145.1 Lachnospiraceae bacterium | reverse complement strand
GAGACAAGACGGATTATAAACTATATATACCAGGACTTATAGCTATGGACAAGACCGATATTAACATAACAATTACTGATGAGTCTGAAGAAGAATACGAATATGTTATCAATAATTCAAAAACAAGCATAGGGAATATAGACATAATTGAATTAGGGGATATGAAAAGTTCGCAATATGATTGTAAATTTTTATTTTATTTAAATGTAAATGATAATAAGTACGAATATATTACGTCTGGTTTTGTTGCAGATGTAGAACAATTATCAGTTGCAACGGATATTACATTTGCAGATTATTGTGCATATTATGGTGAGTATGATTGTATAAATAAATTTTGTGTATACAATATAAAGAAAATATTTGATACAGATTTAGGATATATAAAGATTAATACAATGAATTACTGGCTTGATGATGAAAGTGTCATAGACAGTAAGATATAAGGAATGGTAAAGTAATGAGAAAAGTAAAGGTAAAATCTGAGAGAATTTATTTGCGTGCTCCAGATATGAATGTTGGTATGAAGGTTGATATAGATGGGGAAGTATCAGCAGATCAGTTATACAGGGCGGTAGAGAAAGTTAGTATTATTCATCCATTACTTAAGGCTTCCATAGATGTTGAAGAAAGTGGGAAAGCTTATTATGTACTTGACTCTGTGGATGCCATCACACCAAGATATATAGATACTACAGATATTGAGATTAAAAAAAGTGATTTAAAGAAAAATAATAAAAAGAAAGAATGTAAACATCAGGATTATGTTGTTAAAGCAGGTGGAATCAATATAGAATATGCTGATGATGATAAGGGAGAATGGCAGGAAGTATTTAAGAAGTATGATAATCTGGTATTTGATCTTGTTAATGGCCCTCTTATAAGGATCATACTTATAAGACGCAGCGGAGCCTGTACGCTTATTATTGTTGGACACCATATAATTGGTGATGCATATGGATTTGTAAGTCTTGTTAAGGATATAATGACTATGCTGGCCTATTCAGACATGGAGATACTGGAGAAGAACCCATTTCTTCCTAAAGGAATTAATGTTATGCCTCCAAAGAGCCAGCTTGGATTTATTAACAAGTTTTTAGTTAACAATATAAATAAACAGTGGCAGAAGGAGAAGCGAGTTTTTTCTGATTCAGAGTACAGGAACATGTTTAATGATTACAGGATGACTTATAATTCTAACTTTAAGATGCTACATCTGGATTCATATGCCACACTAAAGTTAAAAAACAGATGCAGAGAGCATAATATAACATTTAATAGTGTTATTATATCTGCTTTCTTATATGGCTTGCAGCATAATATACCAGGACATTATCATAATAAAGAGAGAATAGAATTCGGACTTAATGCAAGAAAAAAATTAAGTGTTGATATGAGGGATACTCTTGCTAATTATTCATCACTTGTATCTATACAGAAGGAATATGATGATACTGTTGATATATGGACTAATGCTGCAGATATAAGAAAGAAAATTAATAAAAGAAAGAGCAGTGTTAAGAACAGATATTTACTGCTTCAGTTTATGTCAAAGATTGATGGGAATATACTGGATGCAGCTCATTTTGACACATTTGGTGATTATTCAAGTAAAACTGCAAAAAAGGTTGCGGATATGCTTGGAATATCCAATGATTACAGAGGGCTTGGCATTAGCAACATTGCAGAGTGCAGTATACCTACAGATTATGGCAGATACAGGATAAATGATATTGCTTATGTTTGTCCTAACCAGTCTGGTAATGATATATCTCTTGGAATTATATATTTTAACGGACAGATAAATATAAGTGTCAGATATTCAGGAAAGAATATTAATGAAAAGCAGATAAACCAGATATGCCACGATGCATTGGATAAGTTATATAATTAAAAATACTTAACAGGGGAATATGAAACATATCATATTCCCTTGTTTTATTTGTAATAAAAATGCACCCCATAAAAAACAAAATTATTTTATACAGTAACTTTGTAGTAACATGGGATTATTTATACTATATGCAGAGTAGCTTTTGACTGCGACTTTGCGTGAAGTTCCTGCTTCGCAGTTAAAGTAAACTCTGAATCTTAAAATTTTATTAAAACTATCTTAAGTTCGTTGTTTATGTATAGTTTATTTGTTATAATTAAACTGATGTTTGATTTGGAACAATTTATTAATTTTTTAAATGGAGGGCGAGATGAGTTCAATGAAGAGAAAGTTATTATTTGTATTCACGTGTGTGTTGCTTGTTATTGTATGTGCTGGCAATGCATTTGCTGAGAAAAAGAGTAGTGTGGATATGAAAGTAAATGTTGAAAAAGGTATTGATGATAAGTGCCGTTATGGAAGATATACTCCTGTAAGGTTTAATTTATCAGGTACTACAAAGGATGTTCAGGGAAAGATTATAATGTATTTCCCAAGTGAGTATTCTTTGGAAAAGAATTACATGGTTGAAAAGGGTGGAGAAACAACTGTAAGTTTTCCAGTGAAACTTGAGGAGTATAATGATATTAATTATGTGGAGTATGATATCCTTGATGAGAAGGGTAAGCTTATAAAAACTGATAAGGTAAGTCTTACTACTAATTATAAGGAAAAAATATGTGTTGGTATATTGTCAGATGAATTTGCATCATTGGCATATATTGATAATAAGACAATTGATGAGAGAATTAACGGGAACCAGAGTTATGGTGAAACTGCTTTATGTGAGATTACAAAGTTAGATGCTAAGTATATTTCACAGGATCCTCAGGATATAGATTATTTTGACATTATTGTAATAAATAATTATAATATAGAGACACTTTCAGAGGAGCAGATTAAGACTATTGAAGGATGGGTTAATGCCGGAGGAATGCTTCTTATTGGAACAGGAGAGAATTCTGATAAGTCATATTCTAAGTTTTCCTTTGCTGATAATTTTAAACTTGAGAATCTGGCACCTGCTGAATTACAGGGAAATCATACTAATGCTACTGTAAATTCATATAAGATTAATTCAAAGGAAGTTACTGTTAATACTATCCTTGGGGTAGATGATGCTGGAGCACATATGGCATTTGGACAGGGTACTGTGGCTGTTGTGGGATTTGATCTTGGTGTTCAGGATGTTTCAAAATTTTTTGATGATAACAGTGAAAATTTTAGTATTATGCTTATGAGATTAATGGGTAATCTTTCAATAAGCAGTATGGCATATGGTTATGATAGAAGTTATGGATCAGGTGACTATTCATATATATGGAATTCCCTGGTGCAGACTGAGATAGATGTTGATTTGCCAAATCCTGTTGTATACGGAATAGTATTCTTTGTATATGTTATTTTACTTGTAGTAGTATTTGCTGTATTAAAGAGCAGAAATAAGTCTAATTATACGTTTATATCATTAATAGGTTTGTCTTTTGCATTCTGTGGAATTATATACCTTCTTGGAATGAAAACAAGAATAACAAAACCAATGGTAAATTATATTGATGTAGTAACATTAGACGGGAAGAATTACAGTTCTACTATGTACTTAGGATGTGAGGCACCTAATAATAAAAAATATAATGTAAGTGTAAATCCTAAGTATAATTTTGATGGTGTGGGAAATATTGATTACTGGGGTTATTACTACGATAGCTCATATATGAAATCATTAAAAAATGTAAAGTATTCGATATCAGATACAACAGAGGGAACTCTTATAAAGAATGTTAAGGTTTCTCCATTTCAATCATATTCATACGTATTTAGTGGCAGTGGTACTGTTGATACCGATGTTTCAGAAGGAATAAATGTATCTTATTTTGATGGTACATATGAGGGAACAATTACTAATGTTTCAGATTATACATATGAAGATGCTATGATTGTATATGATAATTCATTTTATTATCTTGGAGATATTAAACCTGGTGATGTAGTTGATTTAGGAAAACTTGATCCATTTGGTAAAAAAGCCTTAAATTATTATTACAATTATAATAACCAGAGTTTAATTAAAAAGACTAATACTTCTGAGAAGAAGTTCAGAGATTATTGTCTGAAATCCTATATTAGTGATATAGGGTATGGATATTCTGGTGAGAATAAAGTCCAGCTGCTTTATTTCTCAGACAGTGATGATAAAATAGTAAATGAAAATTATAATGTTTTAGGTTCAAGATTGTTTATGGTTGATAAAGAGACTATAAATGAACGTAATGGTAGAGTATATTATCATTCATTGGAAAAAGAAATTGAAGAGAGTGCAAATTATGACATTTATGAAGATAATTGTATTGAATTTTACAATGGAGTTGTTGAGCCAGTACGTGTAGTATATTATCTTGATAATGTTGATACTATTTTATTTAAAAAGCAGGATACTAATGGATATTATGGTTATAATACATTTAACGGATCAACGGCAATACTTGATGAGAGTGGCAATGAGCACCCAGTTAAAAAGTATAGAGAAAAATTATCACTTAGTGACTTTGAAGAATGTGTCAGAGAAGATATAGATGGACGTAAATATATGATTGTTCAGTATACTTACGGTGGTGTTGTTGATGATTATATGGAAGTATTATTACCAACTGTATCTGGAGAGGGGGCAGTAAGCAATGATTAAGATAGAAAATTTAAAAAAGAGATTCGGAAGATTTCAGGCACTTGATGGATTAAGTCTTGAAATTAATGATGGAGATATATTTGGCTTTGTGGGACCAAATGGTGCAGGAAAGACAACAACAATGAGAATATGTGCAGGATTGCTTAAGGCTGATTCTGGAGCGGTATATATAGACGATGTTAATGTTCTTGGAAAGCAGAATGAGATTAAACAATACTTTGGTTATATGCCAGATTTCTTTGGTGTATATGATAACCTTAAGGTTATTGAATATATGGAGTTCTTTGCAGCAGCATATGGAATGTATGGTAAGGATGCATATAATCTTTCCTGTGAACTTATAGAGCTTGTTAATCTTGGAGATAAGAAAGATTTTATGGTTGATACATTGTCAAGAGGTATGAAGCAGAGACTTTGTCTTGCAAGATGCCTTATACATAATCCTAGCCTTCTTGTACTGGACGAGCCTGCATCAGGTCTTGATCCTAAGACAAGAGTTGAACTTAAGGAAATATTAAAGAACTTACAGCAAATGGGGAAAACAATACTTATCAGTTCACATATTCTTACTGAGTTAGCAGAGATGTGTAATGCAATTGGTATAGTTGATAAGGGAAAAACAGTTCTTCAGGGTAATATCGATACAATTATGAATGATATTAATTCCGCTAATCCTATTATTGTTGGAGTTGAAGGGGAACTTGATAATGCATTAAGATTCATAAAGGAACAGGTAGAAGTAAAAGATGTCTTTGTTGAAGATGGCAAACTAAGTATAAAGATAAATGGACAGGAAGATGCACAGTTATTAAGAAAACTTATAATGAATGATATTAGTGTTACATCATTTATAAGAAAACAAAGTAATCTTGAAACTCTGTTTATGAACACAGTTGGAAAGAGTGAGGTGGTAGAATGAAAAAGAATGCAATAACAATGAAAGACATGCAGACAGCATCAAGATCCAATAAGACTCTGATAGGTCTGATATTTATAGTAGGGGCAATGGCAGCTGTTTCTATAGTTGTATATGCAGTTATGAATTATATATATACAACAGAGGATTATAGCAGTATGTCATTATCAACATTTATTACAGTGTTTAGTGTAATGTCATATGTGATTTTTTTCATATATAACCTTATAATTCCAAGTATAACAGGTAGTGCCGTGTCAGCAGAACGAGAAAAACAGACACTGGAGATATTATTAACTACAAGATTATCATCATTTCAGGTAGTATGGGGAAAAATGAAAGCCATTATGTATAAGATGACAATATATTATGTGGTTATGTTCCCTATTATCGGTATTGTTATGACTGTAGGTGGTGTAAGATTTACAGATATTTTGCTTGTATATGTAACTATTATTGCTATGACATTTATGTTAGGCTCAGCAGGAATGTGGATATCATGTGTTGCGAAAAAAACTACAATTTCGATAATTATTTCATATTTTGTTTGTCTTTTTGTTGAAGTTGGACCATTTATAACAACAATGTGGATTACTAATGCACAGGTATCACAGGCATATTTAAAAAATCAGACACCTGTAATCAGTGTTGAATTGTTATTATTACTGCTTATTACACCGATAAGTACAATAAGAGTTGCAATGACGAATATAGTAGGAGGAAGCGCTGATTTAAGAACACTTATATTTGATAGTTATTATTTTGATACAGGTAACATAAACCATCCGAGAGTGTTTGAATTTTTATTAAACCATTGGGTTATTTTAAGTATAGGAGTGCAGATTGTTATAGGATTCTTTTTCTTATTCCTTGCAGCTAAATTTTTAAATCCAGTTTTAAGTGCAAATGTAAAAAAGAAAGGAAGAAATAAAACTGCAAATATACAGACATCCAGAGCAAGAAGAAATAAAAACACGACAGATTCAGGTGAAACAGAAGAAATAACTTCTGAGGAAGTAACTGACAGCGTAGAAACAATATCTGATAATACAGAAACGACAGAAGAAACGGTTTAAATAACATAATAATACCCGGGTCATTATAATGGCTCGGGTATTTTAAAGAGAGGAGGAAGTTTGTGGATAATAAGCAGATTATAAGAAAATTTGTAAAAGATGTAAGAAAAAGATTAGGAAGCATTAATATATTTAATACATGTCTTTTTACATTTGCAATAGGAGCAGGAATAGGTGCTTTTATCTTGATGTTATCAATGCTTATTCCTATGTATTATGCCCCTCATGTAAGTATAGCACTTGTGATATTATCATTAACTGCAGGTCTGATATGGGGATTAATAAAATATCCAGACATGAAAACAGCAGCAATTATAGCTGATTCAAAGGGACTAGATGAGAAGGTAATAACTGGATATGAACTTATAAAAAAAGATGGAGCATTTGAAGCAATACAGCGTAGCGAGGCAGCAGAAGCTATTAAGGATTATGATATAAAAAAGAATATTCCATTTGATATAAAGAGAGTATCTCTTACTCTTTCTATTATTACTTTGGTGCTGTTTGTAGTATTTTTGTTTGCACCTTCAAAGGCTAAAGATAATGCAAAGGCCAATCACCAGCTTGCACTTGTTAAAAAGCAGGTGGAAAAAGAGATTGACAAAACAATAAAAAAGATTGATGAAGTTAGCAACGATCTTGAAGCAAAAGAAATGAAGGAAGCATTAGAGCAGGCAAAAAAGGAGATAAAGGAAAGTAATACAGCTAAAGATGTATCTAAAGCTTTAGAAAGAATGGAGCAGAAGATGGATCAGCATATGGAAAAGGCAAAATCAGAGATTAAGGAAAAAACAGAATCTAATGATGGAAAAAGCGATAAAAATGCTGATAAACAGAAATCTGCTCTTGATAAAATAAATGAAGCAAGAAACAATATGGCTAAGAGTATAAAGTCATCAATTGATAAGAACAAGTTGGATAACGATATAAAGTATGCAGCTGGAGAGAAGAATTCTGGCAATCAGGGTAATCCAAATGAAAATCCAAGCGGAACAGGAAGTCCAAATGGTACAGCAGATCCAAATGCAACAGGAAATCCGGATGGAACAGGAAGTCCGAATGGAACAGGAAGTCCAGATGGAACAGGAAGTCCAAGTGGAACAGGAACTCCAACTGGAAGCCAAAGCCAGGGCCAGGGACAAGGACAAGGCCAGGGACAAGGTCAGGGTCAAGGACAAGGTCAAGGACAAGGCCAGGGTCAGGGCCAAGGGCAAGGGCAAGGGCAAGGCCAGGGACAAGGACAAGGCTCTGGAGGCCAAGGTGGAAATGGGTCCGGAACAGGTTATAACACAGGCTCTAAAACTGTTACAGATGATAAAAGAGCCAGTTATAAAGGTGAAAGCATCAGTATTGATCAGAATAGCGTAGGTAATGATGAGAATCTTACAGGAAAATCTAATGGAAGTAATGAAGGTTCACAATATCAGAGAGATAATTCAATTTCTGATGGATATAAAGGAAAAGATGTTGATTATGGACAGGTTATAAGTGATTATACAGATAAGGCATATAATAAACTGTCACAAAGTACTGTACCAGACAGTATGAAGGATGTTATAAAAGATTATTTTTCAAATTTAAATGAGTAGAATTAATGGAGGACAATATGGAAATTAGTAGAGAATATTTAGATGAAAAGATTATGCTTCTTAACAGATGCGAGGAAGAAATAGGAAAAATGATGGTAGGCCAGAAGGATATTATTAGACAGGTTATACTTGCAATATTATCAGATGGCAACGTTTTATTAGAGGGTGTTCCTGGACTTGGAAAAACAGTTCTTGTAAAAACATTATCAGAAGTATTTGATATATCATTTTCTAGAATTCAGTTTACACCAGATTTAATGCCTGCAGATGTTACAGGTACCAACCTTATTGTAAAGGAAGATAATAAGAATGTATTTAAGTTCGAGCCAGGACCAATCTTTGCACACATGGTACTTGCAGACGAGATAAACAGAGCAACACCAAAGACACAGTCAGCTCTTCTTGAAGCCATGCAGGAAAAAATGATAACAGTTGGTAATGATACATATAAACTGCCTCAGCCATTTATGGTTCTTGCTACACAGAACCCTATTGAAAATGAAGGAACTTATCCTTTGCCTGAGGCACAGTTAGACCGTTTTATATTCAAATTACTTGTTCAGTTCCCTAATGTTGATGAATTAAAGACAATTATGGACAGAACTGTAACTAACAGCAAGATAACTCTTAATCCAATTATGTCAGGTGAGGATATTATCGAAATCAGAAAGATTGTATATGATATGCCTATGGCTGATGCAGTTAAGGAATATGCCTTAAGAATAGTTGTAGGAACTCATCCTGAAGTTGAAGAGGGAACACAGGTTGCCAAGAAATATGTATTAACAGGAGCCAGCCCAAGAGCTGCCCAGGCAATATTTAAAACAGCAAAGGCTAAGGCATTTATGGAGGGAAGAAGCAATGTATCATTTGAGGATATTAATTTTGTTGCTTACCCTGCATTAAGACACAGACTGGCACTTAACTTTAATGCTTTATCAGATTCAGTTTCACCAGAATATATTATTTCTGAAATAATTAAAGAAATATCAGGAGGAATTAATGGATAATACATTATTATTTGATAATGATTTCGTTAAAAGGCTTAATAACATGAAAATAGCCATGAAGACAAAGTCAAATACTAATCTTATGGGTGGACGAAAGTCAAATGCCAAGGGTTCTTCAGTTGAGTTTTCTGATTACAGGGAATATGCACTTGGGGATGACTTAAGACGTGTTGACTGGAATGCTTATGGACGATTTGATAAGGTTTACATAAAGCTTTTTAGTGAAGAACGAGAGGGAATATTTAATATTTTCCTTGATACAAGCGAATCCATGAATTATGGAGAAAAGCCAAAGAAGAATATGGCACTTTATGTTGCAGCAGGTATTATATATATAGTTCTTAACAGTCTTGACAGGGCAGCACTTCATCTTATAAAAGATGGTGAACTTAATATTGCAAAGGGAAAGACAGGAAGAGCCAATTATTATAAAATGCTGCAGGATCTTGAACAGATTGAGTTTAGTAAAAGTGCAGGCCTTACAAAGGCTATATTACAATATCCATTTAAATATAAAGGTGTATCTGTAATTATATCTGATTTTTATGAGATAGATGATTTGGAGGATGCACTAAAGTATCTTAAGTTTAAAAAACAGGAGATTATTCTTGTGAGGATATTGTCAAAGGAAGAGATTGAGCCTGAACTCACTGGTGCTTTAAATTTTATTGACTGTGAAAATGATAAGAATAGCTATAAAGTTGATGTAGATTCCACACTTATTAGTGATTATCATAAGGCTTACAAGTCATTTAATGAAAAGTTAAGCGCCCTTGCTTTAAAATACCAGGCTAATTTAATTATGGTTTCAAGTGAGGATTCATTTGAAAAAGTATTAATGAGGTTATAAAAATATAATCAGAATGGAGACTTTATGGGGAATATAGAATTTGCTAGTAAATGGCCATTTTTATTGCTTTTACTAATACCATTTATAATCATTTTATATATTTTAAAACAGAAAAGTGTTGATTTTAAAGTAGCTTCATTGTATTTATGGAAGGAAGCATTTAAAAATAACACTGCCACAAAGCCTTTTCAGAAGTTCAAGAATAACCTGCTTATGTATCTGCAGATAATAACAATTATTGCTCTTGTATTAGCTGTTGCAACACCTCTTCTTAAGGATGTTCAGGCAGTTAAGAGCCAGATGATTGTTGTTATTGATACAAGTGCAAGTATGCAGAGGATGTATGATAAAGACAATACGAGACTGGAAAAGGCCAAGGAAACAGCCATTAACTATATTGAAGAGTTAAATGGCAAGTCAGAGATAACGGTAGTTGAGATGGATAAGGCTGCCAATATGGTTATTTCAGAGGAGAGAGAGTTATCAAAGATTAAGAAGGCAATAAAAGACCTTTCACAGACTAATTATCCAGGGAAGCCGGGAGTTGCCAATAATCTTTTGGAAACACTAAGATCTCAGAATGAAGAAACATTAATAACTATATTTTCAGATACTGCACCACAGATTGAAGGCAAAAACATAATGTTTGTGGATATGAAGTCAGATTATCTAGGTAATGCCTATGTTGCAAATGTAAATCATACTGAAACAGAGAATGGATACAATGTTTTAGTTGAGGTTGTTAATGAAGCAAAGGATAAGTTAAGCACAGATATTAACCTTTATGGTAGCAAAGGCCTTCTTAAGGTAGAGAGCGTTACTCTTGAACCAAATAAGGGTGCATATGTTATGTTTGAAAATGTAGAGAATGCTGATAAATATTTTTATGCAGAGATTAATGAGAAGGATTCTTTAAATATTGATAATATAAGATATGATATTATCAGTAATAATAAGACTTTAAAGACTATGCTTGTTACAAAGCAGAATGTATTTATTGAAAAGGCTTTAACTACATGTGGTAATCTTGAAGTATACAAAACAGATGATGTGAATGCAATTGATGACGAGTATGATCTTTTTGTATTTGACGGAATTGTTCCTGATAAACTTCCTGAACAGGGAAGCATCCTTTTCTTTAACTGTACAATGGACGGAATAATGGATGGAACTTACAATGAAAAGGGCGGAATTGTAGGAGTAGTTGCAAGTGAGTATACAAAGTATGTTGAGAATTATTCATTTGGTGTTAACTCTTATTATAATTACAATCTTCCAAAATGGGCTATGCCTATAATGGTTAAGGGTAATGAAACAATTGGTTTTGCAGGAGATTACGACGGAAGAAGTATTGCAGCAATAGGATTTGACCTTCACTCAAGTCAGCTGCCTCTTGAACTTGAATTTCCAATACTTATGACGCAGTTGCTTGAAAGATTATCTGCAGCAGAACTTGTTCTTGATTCCAATATTGAAGCTTCTGAACCTGTAAGTATTAATGGAAAACTTAATGGAGATAAGATATTTGTAAAGGATTATCTTAATAATAAGAATTTGAAGAAATTCGATTCAGGAAGAGTTTATTACAGTGATACTGACAATATGGGTATATATGAAGTAAGCCAGGTTGCAGATGAAAAGACTTTTAAGGATTATTTTTCAGTAAATTTTCCTGTATCTGAGTCAGTAGACAGTAATGAAACAGTAGACAGCAATATAGCAACAAAAGGAATAGAAGATATAAAGGGTGACCTTAATCTTAGAAGTTATGTAATATATATATGCCTGTTAATGTTTTTATGGGAATGGGTTGTATATTTAAGAAGACTATAAGGGAGGTAAAATATAAGGTTATTAGGATTTGATAATCCACTTATGTTATTGTTACTAATCCCTTATTTATGATTAGTACGAGGATATTACTTCTT